>JBHWQC010000100.1:0-7121 GCA_043425375.1 Atopostipes sp. | reverse complement strand
AACTTGAAGAAGGTTTAAGAGAACTTCAAAGCGAAAATGAAGCTTTAGTGGCGAAGAAGAATGATTTACAAGTTGTTCTTGAAAATCTACAAGCTGAGTTACAAGCTGGCGAAGTCGAAGTAGCGGAACTTGAAACAAAGGTCTCAGCACTTGAAGAAAAAATGGCGGAGATAGAAGATGAAGTTCCAGCTAATCTAGTAAACCCAGAGGAATTTGGAGAACAAGAAGAGTCTGTAACCCTAGAAAAATCCACTGTTTCGGAAGAATCAAATAATCCGGAAACAGTTGGTCATCCGGTTACGGAAGAGTCTGAAGAAGCAAAAGGATCCAAAACAACTCCAAAACTAACACTCGTTCCTCGTGTCGAAGGGGCAGATGTTAAACAAGAAGCATCTCTTCCAAAAACAGGTGTAGCGACAGGCTATGGTTTAATCGCCGGTCTAAGTTTAATTACTGGAGGTGCCGCTTTAGATATTTACCGTAGAAAGAAAAAGTAATGAAAGCATGAGAAATGGCCCGAGAATGCTCGGGCTATTTTTTTTATAGTGTAAGGGATTATAAAATAAAAACTGATGTGATGCAGTTTGATAACGTTTTGACTCTAAAATTAGATAAGACAAAATAAATATATGGAAAAGAATATTCTCCACTCGATACACAAAAGTAAGAAGATTCCCATAAACTAAGAAAACCTCGGGCAAACTTACCCGAGGTTTTCTTAGTTTGACTAGGCTTTAATCTCGCATAATGATATTTATGCGAGATAACTCACGTCAAAACCTAGCAAAATATAATTTGGCGAACGAAACAAAAAACTACCAATAAAACATCTACAAAGTCTTCTAATTTTTAAGGGATTTTACTGAAAAACGGTATTTCATTCCGTTGAGAACACCCTCAACTGTACGAAAATAATTTTGGGTTCGTTGAGAGCTGTCTCAACGGAACGAAATTTCTTTGAATCCCGAACCTCTTAAAAGGCCCACATCTGTTAAGGTTGAATTAAATACACTTTCCAAAAAAATAAAAAAAAGAATTTTTGAACTTTTTTAACGTCATTGTTTTTATGATAAAAATATTTTCTAATCAAACTATCGCTTCAGATGCGGTATAATAAAGAAGAGGCAAAGGTGGTGAACCACTTATGTTAAGAAAGTTCTGTAAGATTGGAAGCCAACTATTCATTATGAGTGTCCTTGCAGTAACAGGACTCGCTGGATGTAGTCAAGTGACGAATGAAGTGGAAGTGAATGAAGTGGTCAATCATCAAGAAAATCGTTTAGAAAGAGTAGAGTTAACGAAAAGAATAATCCTATTGAATCCTGAGTTAGAAGACGAGTTGGATAACAAATCAACAGAAGAACTTCAAGAGCTTTATGAGAAGTTAAAAATAAATCGTGAACGAAAAATTCGAAATCGTATAAAAGAAGTGGATGAAGAACAGCAGATTGATGAAGAAGATATACGGCATCATCATGACCCTCATCCGCCACAGCCACCAATTTATGAAAAACCGAGGCCTGTACCAGATCCGCCCATTGAAGAAGAATAAATAAAGAAGACATTTCTAACTAAGGAGTGTCTTTTTTTATTTGTAAAATGGCTACCATCACGGGAGGCAGTTAAATTAAAGAAAAATTTTATTCCATTTTCTAGTAAAGTAACCATTGAGAGAACACCTTTCTAGTTGGTTATTTGTAATGATGCCATCATATTTAAAAGATTTTCATCTAATAGATAGTGAAGAAATGCGATATAAAAGTTAAGACCAGTAGAGTTCATAAAGATCTCCTCTTGATGGTCGTTTTAATAAGTGAATTTAAGGGGAGTATGGATTTAGGCTTAATACATTTATAATTGATATGGATAAGGTTTTATTTTATAATTAATTTGTTAACAGATTCACAATTAAGAAATCCTAGGAGGATAAAAATGAGCCAATTAGCAGATAAAGTAGCCATTGTTACAGGGGCAGCCTCAGGAATGGGAGAGGCCATTGCTGAAACGTATGCACGAGAAGGTGCGAAAGTTGTTTTAGCCGACTACAACGAAGAAGGCGCAAAAATTGTTTCAGACCGTCTGAATGATCAAGGCTATGAAACATTAGCCCTTAAAGTGGATGTGTCTAAAAAAGAAGATACAGATTTAATGATTGACAAAGCCATTGAAACTTATGGAAAACTCGATATTTTGGTTAATAACGCTGGTATTATGGATAGTTTTGAGCCGGTGGGTGAGATTACTGATGAAAAATGGGATCGTATTTTTGACGTCAATACAAAAGGGGTCATGCGCGCCATGCGTAAGGCGGTCAATTACTGGTTAGAGAATGATTTGGCTGGAAATATTATCAATACCATTTCGACAGGTGGGTTAAATGGTGCCCATGCCGGAGTGGCGTACGGTGCTTCAAAACATGCGGTTGTCGCCTTGACGAAGAATACCGCCTTTATGTATGCACAAAAGAATATTCGCGTCAATGGAATTGCACCAGGCGCGGTTCTGACCAACATCTCTTCTGGAACAGGCGAGGCCAGTGAATTTGGTGCGAGCCGAACAAGTGTGGCACACAGCGTGATTCCAGCAGCCGGTGAGTCGCAAGATATTGCAGAAATTGCTTTATTCCTCGGTGCAGACACGTCAAAATTTGTTAACGGAGCGATTATTGTTGCGGATGGCGGCTGGACGGCCGGTTTTTAATCCTTCCGTAAAATGTAAAACGGCCCTTGAAGAAATGTATCTTCTTCAAGGGTCTGTTTTTTTACCATTCTCTCGGTTCGTAATCCAATTCATCAAACAGCTCATTTTTTTCTTTTTTCGACAAATAGCGCCATTCCCCAGGCGGTAGATTGCCAAGATGGATATTCATAACACGAATGCGCTGCAGGCGGGTCACCTTGTAGCCGAGTGCTTCAGTCATTCGACGGATTTGACGATTGAGTCCTTGGGTCAAAATGATATTGAATTCATACTTTGAATTTTGTGTAACTTTAGTTGGTTTCGTAGTCGTTCCTAAAATGCGGACCCCTTTGGCCATATTTTCTAAAAAGTCCGGCTGAATGGGGCGGTCGACTGACACCACATATTCTTTTTCATGTTCATTTTCAGGACGTAAAATTTCATTAACAATATCCCCGTCATTACTCATTAAGATCAGCCCTTCCGAATCTTTATCTAAACGGCCGATATTAAACACGCGAAACGGCTGGTTCACTAGACTGGCGATATTTCCTTTGACTTCTTTATCGGTGGTACTCGTAATGCCGACGGGTTTGTTTAAGGCGATATACACATTGTTTCTTGCCACATACAACTGATTCCCATCCACACGCACATCGTCTCCCGGTTCCACTTCCTGACCAATCTTTGCCCGCCGCCCGTTAACGAATACTCGACCTTCTTCAATGAGTCGGTCTGCTCCTCGTCTGGAGGTCTTACCCGCTTCACGTATAAATTTATTAATTCGCATACTGCACGTCCTTTACGTTATCATCTTAGCTATAACTATACGGCAAAATCTGTAGAAATCAAGACAGATAAGGATTCGAATGGATTGTCACAAATTCTTACTATTAATTTCATCTTTTTGGTTTATACTGGTAGGGAATACAATTACGAGGAGTTTATTGCATGTTTAAAAAATTATTATGGAGATTTGCGGGATTTATGTATGGGCGCAATGGAATAGATCAGCTCTATTTGGCAAGCGGGATTCTTTTGTTTGTCTTGCTTATTCTACAAATCTTTTTAGAGAGCACACTCTTGAGCTTCGTCTCAATGGCGTTAGTGATTTGGACCTTTTATCGTTTCTTTTCGAAAAACATTCTAGCTAGACAAGCAGAAAACCGAAAATTCATGAAGGTTTTTGGCATTGCGAAAAGAAAGTGGAAAAAGTTAGTGAACAGAACGAAAGATATTTCTACACACCGCTACCGCGAATGTTCCAATTGTGAAACTACCTTGCGTTTGCCGCGAAAAAGAGGCACGCACAAAGCCCGCTGCCCGCGCTGCCAGCACTTAGTGGAAGTAAAAATTCTTATCTAAAATGAAAAAACGCAAACCTCCATCAGGTCTGCGGTTTTTTCTATTCAAAAAAGTCTTCTACATTATGTTTCATTAAAAAGTTAAACGCTTCGTATATCTGATTGCCGTCTATCTTATGCAGCTTGTCGTCAAGAATCCACATTTCCAAGACTATTACCGTATTCATTGCAGTAAACCGAAGCAGCTGGTCTTTGTTTAACAATGAAGCTTCTTCGACGGGATGGGTATGTTCATAATTAACGAGCTCAGAAAGCAGATCGGTGATTTTCTTGGTCAAAATATCACGAAACGCATTTTGCCCTCTCACTTCAAATGCCTTTTCATAAAAGGAACGATGTTGATTAAAGTAAGTAAAAATCATTTTATTTGCTTCTTTTGTCATATTAATATTCACTAAATCATGCAAAGAATTAAACAATTCATCATCAAGGATGACTTCAAACATTTCATACTTGTCTCGAAAATGATTATAAAAAGTCGGGCGGATAACCCCCGCGCCATCCGTAATCATTTTAATCGTGATTTTTTGAAATGGGTATTCCAGCATTAATTGTTTGAAGCTGTCAATTAATAATTGTTGCGTCTCGTTCGTTATTGAATGCATAGGCCCTGCCCCCTCGATGATTAATGTACAAGGGTTATTATACCAATTGGAAAACACAAAGTCTCATGTAAGACATTTAAAAAAACCCAAGAACAAAAATGTTCTTGGGTGATTATGTGGGGGCTTGTTTTACGGGATTACATCAGACCATAACAACGATTAGTACGACAGCGGCTAGGATAATGGCCGTCCAGTTCAGTCCTTTTTGTGGCGAAAATACGCCAATGATGCCGAGAATTAATGCGACAATCCCCATAAAGACGGGCTGCTAGAAAAATCCGATAATCGCTAAGATAATCCCAATCCAACCTAACCATAAACCTGCTTCATTTGATAAATTCATACCTAAATCTCCTCCTTGAAAATTTCGAGACAATGATATTTTATGTAGAATCTTTCTACCCATCACATGCCTTTTTTCTTTTCCTCATCTACACTTGTATTATATAAGGGGAAATAAAATCGTGCAAGATACAGAAACGTTGTTGTGAAGCTGTTTAAAGACATTTTTGACTTTTTGTAGAAGAAATACAAAA
This sequence comes from Atopostipes sp., assembly GCA_043425375.1. Lineage (GTDB taxonomy): Bacteria > Bacillota > Bacilli > Lactobacillales > Carnobacteriaceae_A > Atopostipes. Next base: position 1,937 of record JBHWQC010000100.1, on the reverse strand, counting down.
TCGAAAATATGTATTTCAGGAAAGACAGAAAGATAATTTTGTATGTAATTAAAGCTGGATAAAATATTGAAGTTTTTGAATGCCAACTTTAGAGGGGCATAACATCGATTGAAATTGCCTTTTCTAATCCACATTGGAGAGTCTGCACTCCAATAAAAAAGCCACCAGTACGCCAATACTGGTGGCTTTTGTGCTGTTAAATTAAATATACTCACGTTCTGCATATATATTGTATTATTTTTATAGAGTTTAACAAGCAGCAGATAACATTTCTTGTCAGAGAGAACTGGTTCTTGAATAGAACGAACCACTGCGGATGCATCGAAAAGTTCTTCTAAATGGCTTTGGAAGTATTTAAGAATTCTTTTATTCCAGGTATCTGACTTTTCCTTGTGAATTTTGTTAACTCTTCAATATTGAGTCACTAAGTAATCCCATATTAATTTACGTAAAGGGGATGCCTCATAAATACCATTTGAACCGCCATCATCATCCTGAAGAGATAAGATAGTAATAACGATGTTTTTCTCAGGCAAGATTACGCAATATTGGCCAAAAATTCCCCACATGTAGATTGCATTGTTTTCTTTATCAGTCCAAATATGATAGCCATAACCAGCATGAAAGGGAGTATTGCCAGGAATATATTCACCCGTTTCAGAAACATGTGTGGTTAACATTTCATTTATAAATTCTTCAGAAACAATTCGTTTACCGTTATAAAGTCCTTTATTCGCTAATAACTGGCCAAAGCGTCCATGTTCATCTGCATTTAAAATTAACCCATTAGCTGCGATTGTTCGTCCCATTGGATCGCTAAGCCATTCAGGATTATGAATTTCGAGTGGTTCAAATAAACGATATCTTAAATACTCACGTAAATTTTTTCCTGATTTCTTCTGTATTAGAGCTCCAAGCATGAAGGTATTTACGTTATTGTATAAAAATTCTATCCCGGGTTCATTATCAAATTTACCATGCGCAAAGAAGTGTCTTACCCAGTCTTTAGCATGCCTTCGCTCAGGTCCATCACGCCAAAACATTGTTTCACTTAATCCGGATGTCATAGTTAATAGATGTTTCACCGTAATATCTGATGCATTTTGTGTAGTGACGTCATAACTTTCTTCCGGAAAAGCATCTATGATTTTTTCATCTAAAGTAATTAATCCTTCTTCTAAAGCAATTCCCACACCAATTCCGACAAATGTTTTAGATGTTGAAAAGGTTTCAAAGCGTGGTTGTGCTGGAAATCTGTGCCAATAATCAGCTACTTCGCCCTCCATCCGTACCTGGGCGTCAATTATTTCACAATTACCTTCTTTAGTTTTCTTTATAAATTTTTCAAATTGCTCAGTCATTATAGCCCCCTTTGTTTTAATAAAACTCTACGCCAATAAAATAAATACTCCCTCTGCCTAGTTCATAACGCTAGTTAAGAGGGAGATTTAAATTTAAATTCTTAAGTGTTTTTATTTACGTAACAATTTCTTCTACACTGTCTGGGTCTTTCCATGTTCCTTCAGATTTAGAAACTAATATAGCTGCCATAGCATCTCCAGTTATATTCGGTACAACTCTTCCCATATTCATTATACGATCAATACCGGCTAATAAACCGACACCTTCTAATGGTAAACCAGCAGCGCTCAAAACAACAACTGACATGATTAACCCCGATCCTGGGATTCCAGCTGTTCCAATAGAAGCTAAAGTAGCCGTCAGCATAACCATTACTTGAGTACCTATAGTAAGCTCAATTCCATATATTTGAGCAACAAATACGACGGAAATCGCTTGATAGATTGCTGTACCATTCATATTAATAACCGCTCCTAAAGGGACAGCAAAGTTAGCCGTTTCTTCATCAGCACCTAATCTTTTGGCCGCTTCTAAAGTTAATGGAATAGTAGCCACACTCGAACAAGTCGCAGATG
>JBHWQC010000099.1:0-21828 GCA_043425375.1 Atopostipes sp. | reverse complement strand
TACCATTTGGAACGATTCTCACTTTACCGGCTACTGCTTCTGAGATGAATCCGACATCGGTGATTACCTTTACCGAAGAGCAAGCAAAAATTAGTTTTTCTAGTCCCCATGTTTTTCCGACTTTTTCCATTTTGGAACCTGAAATCACCTATTCTTTACCAAAACGTCAATTGGCAAATGGAGTGAGTGATGCCTTTGTCCATACGATTGAAAACTATTTAACCTATCCAGTCGGCGGCATGATTCAAGACGAATTCTCCGAAGGGGTGCTGCGTACGTTGATTAAAATTGGTCCAGACGTTGTCGATGAGGACAACCATGATTACAATTTGCGCGCCAACTATATGTGGGCGGCAACCGTCGCTTTAAATGGCTGGCTCTCGGTTGGAGTGCCTGGGGATTGGTCAACCCATGCCCTCGGTCATGAAATTACTGTTTTAAATGGAACGGATCATGCCCGCTCCTTGACTGCCGTCCTTCCTGCAACGATGCATATTCGCCGCCAGAAAAAACAGGAGAAATTGGTCCAATATGCAGAAAATGTCTTTGGGGTTACAGAGGGCACAGAGGAAGAAAAAATAGATGCAGCGATTCAAAAAACGGTGGATTTCTTCAAGTCCATAGATATGCCGACGACACTTGCAGAAGTCGGCGTGAAAGAAAGTGATCTTGACTTCTTGGTTGACCAATTGGTGAAACACGAGAAAATTAATATCTCTGAACGTGGCGATCAAGATGAAGCCATTCATCGTGAAATTTATCAAGCAGCACTAGAAAACTCTTTTTTAAATAAATAAAAGGAAAAAAATCGGCAGACAAATTCGTCTGTCGATTTTTACATGTATTAGTGTATACCTTTGCCGTAGCTGCGAAATCTCTTTAATATTTATGGGATCGACGATTACGAGTCAAAAGGCGTAATCTGATCCATGCCAATCATCGGGTCCACACTGCCTGATAAGACTAATTCAGGGGTCAGGATAAAGTCGTTTTTCTTTTGCGGCTGCTCAATTTCTACAGCGGTCTCTTTATTTTTTTCAGCCGGCTCAACGGTAAATTTATGTTTCTCCGATTGCAGCCGCTCTTTTAGTGCCGTATTTCTTAAGTTTTGCTGGGATTCGATTCCCCGAAGGAAAGCTTGCGGTTCGCCGATTAAAGACAGCGACTTACTCGCGCGGGTCACCGCTGTGTAAATAATGTCTTTTTTCAGCATACGACCGTAACTGGAAAGCATCGGCAGAATCACAATATCGTACTCACTGCCTTGCGCCTTATGAATCGAACAGCAATACGCAAGCGTAATTTTATTCCAATTGGAGCGCAGATACGTGACTTCATTGCCTTCAAAATCTACGACAATCTCATCGGTTTTTAAACCTGACTTTTTCGCTTTTGTAATACTTGTGATAAACCCAAGGTCGCCATTAAAGACATTGTTTTCTGGGTCATTTTGAAGCTGCAGCACTTTATCTCCGATGCGATATACCGTGTCGATGTGCTTGACTTCTTTGCGCGTCCCGTCATTAGGATTAAAAATTTCCTGCAAACGTTCATTTATAATATTAATGCCGGCAGGTCCCCGGTACATCGGAGCCAGGATTTGAATGTCTTCTGAGGTATAGCCGCGCTCAATGGCTTTTGCGACAATCGTTTCTATCACAGCCACCGCATTATTTGAACGGGCCGGAAAAAAGTTGCGGTCTTTTTTCTTTTCTAGTAAATCTGCGGGTAAACGATTATGCTTGATCTCATGCGCGAGCGGAATAATGCTCGAATCGTCACCTTGCCGATAGATTTCAACCAATTCTTTTTGCGGAATTTGGCCTGAATCAATTAAATCGCGAAACACTTGGCCCGGACCGACTGAAGGCAGTTGATCCTGGTCTCCCACTAAAATAACTTTCATGTCTTTTGGAATGGCATGAAACAGCTGGTTGGCTAAAAAGGTGTCAACCATTGACATCTCGTCAATAATCAACAATTCCCCTTCCAACTCAAAGCCGGTTTCATTCAACAAATCATCGTCATCTGCTGTCAAACCTAACATACGGTGAATGGTGGACGAAGGCAGTCCGGTCGTTTCTTTCATGCGTTTGGCCGCTCGTCCAGTCGGTGCCGCCAGTAAAATGGGAAAACCTGAATCTTTATAAGAATGCGGATCGAGTGACAACTCATTCAAATCCGCAAACATGTGAATCAGTCCTTCAAGTACCGTCGTTTTACCGGTTCCGGGCCCACCCGTCAAAATAAAGACCGGAGATTCCAACGCCTGTTTAATGGCTTCTTTTTGCGAATCGCCGTACTCAATATCCAGTTCAAATTCGACATCTGCCATTTTCTCTTCAAAGGTTCCCTCTGAAAGGGGTTCTGGTTCTGCATCCAAAATATACTCCAATGCACTGACGATGCCCCACTCGGCATGGTAAATTGAAGCTAAAAAGTAACGGCCTTCTTCTTTATAAATCGCTCCGTTTTCAATTAAGGCATCCAAATTTTTATCGACTAGGTCTCGATCAATCAAAAACGGACGACTTTTTTCCAACAGTTGTACCGTTTCATTAATTAAATGATTCTCAATCACATACGTATCTCCTGAACTGCTGCCCTCGACATACATCGCGTATAAAATACCCGCTTGCACCCGTTCATCCGCATCCGGTTGAATATCTAAGTGATCCGCAATTACATCCGCCCGCGTAAAACCGACGCCATCAATCTCTTGAATGAGCTGATAGGGATTCTCACGAACCACTTCAGGCGTTCGTTCTTCATAATGCCCATAAATTTTATAGGCTAAAGAGTTATCCACACCTAATTGATTTAATTTTAAAATGACCTTCTGCATACCGTACTCATTCGAGAGGACTTCTTCAATTGTCTCTTTTTGTTTTTTACTGAGTCCTGGCACTTGGTCCATCACTTTCGGATTTTCTACAATGTCATCAATACAGCTGGTTCCTAAAGCATCCACGATTTTTTCAGCCGTTTTCTTGCCAATACCCTTAAACGAATCGCCGGATAAATAATTAATCAAAGACTCATCCGTCGACGGCTGGGCCGTTTCGTAACGACTCGCTTGAAACTGGACCCCATACTTTGCGTGATTCGTAAAGGTTCCAGTAAATTGATACGTGGCGCCTTCTTGGACCCGCCCAAAATTGCCTGTGACAACGATATTGTTTTCATTGTAATCCGCATTCGTTTCTTCCACTTCAATCAAGATTACTTTGTAAAAATTCGTTGGATTCGAGAAATAAATAGCGAGTACTTCACCACTGATATAAATTTCTTCATTTCCAGTTAAATCAAGGGTTAAATCTTCCAACTTACTTCTCCTCCCCGTTCATATGCCTCTTATTTTAACGCAATTCATCTCTTTAATAAAGAGCGGATGCTTTATCTAGCTATAAGTACATCCATACTTTCGATAAAATGCCTCAACAATCTAAATGGCCCACCATTCCTTTTGAAATGAACGACTAAATCGGCTTCAAGAAACGAAATTGAGATTGGTGACGCGAAATCAAACATGTGCGCTACGAAAGGGCATTTCGTGTCGCACGAGCGAATGAAGTGCGATGCGAAAGAAAGATTGGTGTCTCGAAATCAAATATGTGCGTAACGAAAGGGCGTTTCCCTTCGTAGACCCTAACTTTTTTAATTTCATTTCATAAAAAAACCCGTTTAAAGAAGCCTCTAAACGGGTTTTAGTTCATTGTTTAAATATATTGTAATTCTTTACTTTCACTATAGGCTGCATCAATGGTTCCGCCGCCTAAACACTCGTCGCCATCATACAAAACAATGGCTTGTCCGGGTGTGATGGCTCGAGCCGCTTCATCAAAGACAACACGTGCTTTTGTACGTGATTCATCCAGATAAACGGTTACCGGCACAGCTTCTTGTCGGTAACGGAATTGTGCCATCGAACGGAATTCTCTTGGAAACTCGTCTGCATTTCTTGTAAAGAAGAAGTCAGAAGCTTCTAATGTGTCTGCATAGAGGTGCTCATTTTCATAGCCTTGTCCGACATACAACACATTTTCTTGGAGGTCTTTGCCGATCGCAAACCATGGCTCATTTGTACCATCTTTGCTGCCGCCAATACCCAAGCCTTTTCTTTGGCCAATGGTGTAGTACATAAGGCCGTCATGCTGGCCTACAACTTCACCGTCTAGTGTACGCATTTCACCTGATTTCGCAGGCAGGTAATTCATCAAGAAGTCCTTGAAGTCGCGCTCCCCAATAAAACAAATACCTGTCGAGTCTTTTTTCTTCGCCGTTGCTAGATTCGCTCTTTCAGCAATCTCACGTACTTCCGATTTTTCGATTTCACCTAAAGGGAACATCGCTTTTGAAAGTTGTTCTTGAGACAATTGGCTTAAGAAGTAAGTTTGATCCTTGTTCGAATCGACGCCTCTGAGTAAATGGGTGACACCTTCTGCGTCACGTTCTACTCGCGCGTAGTGTCCAGTGGCTACATAGTCTGCCCCTAAATCCATCGCATAATCCAAGAAAGCTTTAAATTTAATTTCTTTATTACACATGACATCCGGATTTGGTGTACGTCCTTTTTTATATTCATCAAGGAAGTACGTGAAGACGCGGTCGTGATATTCTTTCTCAAAGTTCACCGAATAATACGGAATGCCAATTTGGTCTGCCACAAGTGCGACATCTTTGTAATCTTCTGTCGCCGTACAATAACCCAACTCATCCGTATCGTCCCAGTTTTTCATGAATATACCGATCACATCATACCCTTGTTCTTTTAAAAGTAAAGCGGTCACCGACGAATCGACGCCCCCGCTCATACCGACAACAACACGTGTATTTGCGTTCTTATTCATTTTTTCACCATCATTTCTTATCAATTTTTCTCGTCTCCGAGAATAAAAATTGAAAATCAATCGAATTTGAAGGTTCGAAATTTCCAACGCCGTATATTATAAGGCTTTTTAAGTCAAAAAGCAAATACAATTACTGGTAAAAGGGGGTTTAGAGCACTGCCCATATAGAAAAGCTCAGAATCGAGACGATTCTGAGCTTTTTATCCGCTATCGGTTTAAGCTTCTTCCAAAATTCCTTCTTGGACAAAATTATCTAAATAAAACTCGGCTAAGCCACGGGCCTCTTTCAATTGCTCGTTTTCATACAAATTGACTTTCTTCACACCATTTGCCGCAACCGATGAAATCTTTAAATTCGAAAAGTCATTAGAAACCGTTACTTTCAATTTAGGGGCTGTTTTTAAACCAGGTTTTGTCGACAAGACGCGTTCATATTGGAAATTTTTATTCTTTGTTTCTATAAAGGCATTGTCGCGCATCGTGTAGCGTTTTGCATCTGGATGTACACGATATTTTTTGGGACTTCCTGTAAGACCCGCTTCATTTGATCGTGCCATAAGGATGCTCCTTTCTTTTCTTTTTATGGAAATAGGCGATTTATCTCAATCTATAGTCATTATTTGATTAAAATATCTTCAAGAATAGAAACTACTTGATCGATTTCTTCTTGTGTATTGTCTTGGCCAAAACTGAAACGAACGGTGTGGTCAATTTCGATGGCCTCTTCACCGAACATGGCGACCAAGACATGACTCGGTTCAATGGTGCCGGCAGAACAAGCCGAACCGGCTGACATAGCAATTCCTCGCAGATCCATTTGAATCAACATCAAATCCGAGCGCAAAGCTGGGAAATTGACGCTTAAGACGTGGGGCAAAGCATGGTCAATGTCTCCATTTAACGTATACTCAATCTTTGAGGCTGCAAGCCGTTCGATAAATCGTGTCTTTAAAGCGATTAAATGGGTGACCTGTTCTTCTCTCTTTTCAAAATTCAACTCGACCGCTTTTTCAAAGGCTAAAATGGCTGGAATATTTTCAGTCCCCGCCCGCCGTTCATTTTCTTGACCGCCGCCTAAAAGTAGACTTGGAATATTCAAGCCTTTACGCACATATAAAAAGCCAATCCCTTTCGGACCATTCATTTTATGAGCAGAGACACTGAGTAAATCCACTTTTAATGCATTGACATCAAGCGGCATTAACCCATACGCTTGCACTGCATCCGTATGATAAGCTATTTCTTGATTCAGTGAGTCAATATATTCCCCAATTTCTTGAACCGGCAAAAGCGTGCCGACTTCATTGTTCCCATACATAATAGAAACTAAAATGGTTTCGGGGCGAATGGCTGCTTTCACTTGCTCTACTGTAATGCGGCCTTTTTTATCTACCGGTAAATAGGTCACTTCAAAGCCTCGTTCTTCTAAATAACGAAGCGGCTGTAAAACTGCTGGGTGTTCAATGCTTGTGGTTACAATGTGGTTCCCTTGTTCAGCGTAATGCTCTGCCGTTTTAATCAGGGCCATATTGTCACTTTCTGTTCCTCCACTCGTGAAGATAATTTCACGAGGGTTTGCGCCAATACTGTGGGCTAGCGTTTCTCGAGCATAATCAATAAGTACACGGTTTTTCTTTCCTAAATGATGAATGCTCGATGCATTTCCGTAATTTTCTTTTAATGCGTTTGTAATGACCTCAATGGCTTCTGGTGCCATTGGCGTCGTTGCCGCATGGTCTAAATAGATAGTTTCTTTCACGAGAATCCTTTCCTTTTTTTAAAATTTAATCTTTTACCGGCGGCGTGGGCAACTCTGGAAACAGCATTTCAAGGATCTTTTCAGATAAACGACGCCCTTTTCCTTCCGTGACATACGCATGCATATTCATCGCCGGGTTAAAGTTGGCTTCAATACAGGAATAGCCTGGATTTGCTGACGTACTTTCTTTAGTGTAATCTGGAATAATCAAATCAATGCCTGTCACGTTGACTTCCAAAGCTTCTGCAATGCCGACAGCTATGGCATTATAACTCGAATGTATCTCATCTGTAAAGTCGATGGAATCGCCCCCAGTTGAAATATTGGAGTTTTCTCTTAAAAAGACTTGTACGCCTTCTTTTGGTACCGAATCAAAAGTGTAACCTTGTTCTTTCAGCATGAGCGCTTCAAGTGACCCTTTTTCAATTACAGCTAAAGGTGCCAGATGATTGACCCCCCGCAGCGGATCTGTATTCTTCTTATCAATCAATTCACTGATAGTCGATTTTCCATCGCCTACCACATTAGCCGGCACACGCAAGAGAACCGCTTCTACTTTCCCATTTAAGACAAAGAAGCGATATTCCGTTCCTGCTACAAATTCCTCCACTAACACAGCCTGATCTTCTTTAAAGGCAATTTCCAACGCTTCTTTGTAAGAAGCCCGGTCTGGGAACTTTTTAAAGACGGAAATGCCGATGCCATAATTGGTGGATTTTGGTTTAACTACAATGGCTTGACCGCGGTATTTATCATAGCTAGCTATTGCTTCTTCAATAGTGCGGTATTCGCCGCCTCGGGGCACAACATAGCCTTGTTCATCTAAGAGCTTTTTTGTGACGGTTTTATTCTCCATAATAAAATGCGAGATGGTTGTGTCTTTGCTGGTCATATTGCCATTGCGAACAATTTCTGCGTGCCCTTCATAAGTCAAGCGGATGAAATGATCTTTGCGATCGATGACTTCCATCTCAACGCCCAACTGCAAAGCATCAAAAATCAACAGTTGCGTTGATAACTCCATATCGTCAAAACCGTTTAGTACATAAGGACGAGCAGTTGAATACTCTTTATAAGCTAAGCCAAGTTCACGCCCATGAGTAAGATAGTCGGTCTCGTCGATTTGTTTGGCAATGCGTGCAGCCAACGTTGTTTCAGGCACTCGGAATTTATCTTTCGCTTTTTTAACCAAAGCTGCATACCGCTCGCCCATAGACAAATCATGGATCATATCCTCCATGGCATCAAGCAAGGCTAAGCCCTCTTGTTTGTATTGCGATTCCTCAAATGGTTGCTCATCAGAAGTGTTTAAATTTCTCTGACTGCCTTCTTGGATTTCTTCCGTTGTGGCTTCCGTATCCAACCAAATCATCAACATATAAAAGAGATGATAAAAGACGCCTTGCTCGTAAGAAATACCTAAACGATCAAGCGGATTCACATCAATCGAACGAAATTCAATATACTGCACGCCCGATTTCAACATATTTCGCAGCGGTCCGCCTTTTCCGCGTAAACGAGCATTGCCGTAAAATTCACGTTCTTCCGATAAGTGATCCGACTTTACGTAGTCCTCAATATCTGACACATAATCTTCCACCGTATCATAACGCACAACGACTTCATCATGGTTATGATAACCAAAGGAACTATTCCGAAGGCTCCGCACATAATCAGTAGGCTTTTTCAAATGTTTGGCGGATTTGGACGCATAAAAATCCGGGTTGGCATAGGGGCTCGCTCCAAATAAATAAAGCAAAATCCATTCGTGCTTGAGAAAATTTCCCGCCAACTTAATGTACACTTGATTTTTAAATTCAACTTTATCTTCATATTCCTCTTGCGCTTTAAATAAAGCATCGATAAAAGCGTCGCTAAAAGAAAAATTGAAATGTATACCGCTGATCATTTGTTTCTTTTTTCCGTAACGCTCCGATAACGTTTCTCGGTAAGCCACATCCGCTGGTGCAAGGCGGGCAATCGGAATGTCGTCTTCTTCAGGGAGAATATTTGGCATGCTGTTTGGCCACAAATATTCATCCTCGTCCATCGAACGGAATAAGACATCGTGTAAAGCCTCGAGCCATTGATACGCTTCTTTCAAAGAAGGCATCACAGGTGTCACCAGCTCAGGCTGCGACTCGCTAAAATCCGTCTGCATATACGGATGAAACGAACGATCGCCCAAACTTTCAGGGTGGGGAGTCATCGCCAATTTCTGATGCTGATCTGTCCGTAACCCTTCTTTTTCAATGCCAAAATTCGCTTCCGCAAACAAGGTCTCTAACTGGTGCTCTTTAATTATTGATGCTAAATTCATTTACATTCCCTCTATTCCAATCATTCAGTATAATCTCTTAAATTTTACCATAAATAAGTGGAAAAACAGAACATTCTGGTTTCATTTGACGGAACAAACGTTTGTTTTTATAGAACTCTTCTAAAACCCGTGCTATAATAAAGCATCATGACAGGAGAAAGGAACATCGCTTTGAATCAACCACTAGCTTATCGTATGCGCCCGACTTCCATAGACAATATTGTCGGCCAGCAACATTTAGTCGGGCCTGGAAAAATTATTTGGCGGATGGTCGAAGCCAAACGGTTATCTTCTATGATTCTTTATGGACCTCCGGGGATTGGAAAAACAAGTATTGCAAGCGCCATTGCCGGGTCGACCAAATATGCGTTTCGTATGCTGAACGCGGGAACGAATACAAAAAAAGATCTACAAATTGTAGCGGAAGAAGCTAAAATGAGTGGTAGTGTGGTATTACTTCTTGATGAAATTCACCGCTTAGATAAACCGAAACAAGACTTCTTGCTCCCCCATTTAGAAAGTGGCCAAATTATTTTAATTGGTGCCACAACAGAAAACCCTTATATTTCGATTCAGCCGGCGATCCGCAGCCGGACACAATTATTTGAATTAAAACCTCTAGCGGGAGAGGATATCGAAACGGCTTTAAAGAGAGCCCTAGCCGATGAAAAAGATGGGATCGGCCATTTGTCTGTAGAAGTTTCTGCAGAAGCGATGCTCCATTTTTCTAGAGCTACAAATGGGGATTTGCGAAGCGCCTTAAACGCTTTAGAATTAGCGGCGGAATCCACTGAGCCTGATGAAGATGGGGTGATTCGCATTACGATGGAAATTGCCGAAGAATGCTTACAGCGAAAAGCGCTCACCCATGATAAAGATGGGGATGCCCACTATGACGTGATTTCAGCTTTTCAAAAATCCATCCGCGGCAGCGATGTTCATGCGGCTTTGCATTATTTAGCCCGTTTGGTGGAAGCAGGCGAGCTGCAAATTATTTGCCGCCGCTTAATGATTATTGCGTATGAAGATATTGGGCTGGCCAACCCCGCAGGTGCTGCTCGTGCCGTAACCGCGGTGATGGCCGCCGAAAAAACTGGTTTTCCAGAAGCGCGTATTCCATTAGCTAATGCGGTAATTGAATTGGCCCTCTCCGAAAAATCCAATACTGCTTATTCTGCTTTGGATGCAGCGATTGCGGATGTGCGCAGTGCACGCGGAAATGATGTGCCCGATCATTTGCGTGATGCCCATTACAAAGGGGCGAAAGATTTGGGGCGCGGTGTGGAGTATAAATATCCGCATAGCTACGAGGAAGGTTGGGTCAAACAGCAATATCTTCCTGATTCTTTAGTCGATGCCGTCTATTATTTACCGAAGCCGACCAGTAAATTTGAATCGGCGCTAACCAAACAGTATATGAAGTTTCACCCAGATAAGCAGTAGATGTTTAGGTGAATTCTTGCCCTTGAGAGCACTTTCTTTTGACACAACCGAAAGTGTGTGCTATTATTTATTTAGAAATAGATATCTGATGTGTACGCGATACCTAATAATGCGTGAACCCTACAAGTCATTAACCAAAGGGATCCTAATAAGGGAGACAATGACAGGCCTTTTCACTTGGAAGTCAGACTTTTCCTTTGTGGAGCCCACCTGCAAATAGCGGGTTCTAAAGTAATAGGTAACCAAACGGCACAATCGGATATCTTTTTTTATATCCTTTTGTGAAAACACTTACATTATAAAGGAAGGTCTTATTTTAAATCTCTAAAGGGGGAATACTTATGGTAACAAGTGAGTATAGTCGTGTGATGGTAGCAATTGACGGATCAAGAACAGCTGAACTTGCCTTTAAAAAAGCCGTAAATATCGTAGAACGAAATCAGGGAACATTGATTATCACACACATTGTAGACACCCGTTCAGTCACATTATTTCCACAGTACAATCAGCCGGTCAGCCACTCGCAATTTTTGCAAGACACAAAAACAGCAGCGACAAAAACGCTGGATCGCTACAAAGAATGGGCGACGAATAAAGGCTTGAGTCATGTAGAAACTGTGCTTAGAAATGGTTCGCCGCGAACAGAGCTTTCTGATGTGCTGCCGGAGGAGTTAAATATTGACTTGCTTGTTCTTGGTGCGACAGGACTCAGTGCGATTGAACGCGCCTTTGTGGGATCCGTCTCCCAACACGTTATCCGCAATGCCCCATGTGATGTACTGATTGTGCGTACACAAAGTGAAGATATCGATGACACACCGATTATTTCAAGAGAAGAATTATAGAGGATTTTATTTATCTATTTCATTTAATAATAGCAAAAAAGCCCTTCTGTAACTGATTACTACAGCGGGGCTTTTCATTGTGCATTATTGTTCGGTATGTTCCGTCGATTGTTTTTCTTCTAGTTTCTTTAATGCCTGAGAAACCGCCTTTGTCATTAACCAAGCAGGGCCGCTTACCGAAAAGAAAAACAACAGGGCTGGCCAGATACTAAAGAGGATGGCCAAGGCGATAAAAGACAGCACGACCCCTCCAGTAAGCAAAGGGTTTCCAATCACTGTTAGAAAACCAGACACAAACACTCGAACACTTTTCTTATTAGATCTCTTGGACAGTGGATAAGCATAGAAAAGGGCCACTGTAATCAACAAGCTAAAGGTATAAAATGCGTATTTTAGAATGTGAAACCAAGCCTCGTCCATTGTTATTTGCTTCAAAATATAAATATCCACCCCTATAATAAATAAAACAGCAAAGAATGGGAGGCCCCATTGATAACTCGTTTTAAAATTTGTTTTAAAGGTTTCTTTAAAGTGACGAAAAATGCTTTTTGGTCGCCCGGTTATTTCCCATTGGTTGACGAGTTCAAAGACTGTATCTGTAGCCGGAATAATCGTGATTAAAGGCAAAGAAAACAATAGCCAACATAAGTTTAAGAGGGCTAGACTTGAAAACCACTCTGTCCCTCTCACTACAATTTTTGTTGGATCCATTTGTTTCATTTTCTTCCCCTCTATCCTCTTTCATTTCACACATTAGCCCTTCGTCCCCGCTGATAAGTCCATCCCTTCAATAAAGTAGCGCTGTGCGAATAAGAAGAGAAGCACAGTCGGCAATAAGACTAAGGTGGCGCCAGCCATTAAATAGTTCCATTGCGTTGTCGATTGGCTTTGAAAGACTTGCAGCCCGATTTGTAAGGTGTAGCGGCTCTCTTCATGAATATAGAGTAAAGGCCCCAAGAAGTCATTCCACGCCCCATTAAAGGACTGGATGCCGATAGTAATCAAAGCCGGCTTCGTGAGCGGCATCATTAATCGGCTCCAAATGTACAAATGGCTAGCTCCATCAATCTGCGCCGCTTCAATCAGCTCATTGTCGATGGACATATAAAATTGTCGCATTAAAAAGATGTTAAAGCCGCTTCCAAAAAATGCTGGAACAGTTAAAGGTAAATAAGTACCCACCCAGCCCAGTTGACTGAATAAAACGTATTGTGGAATCATCACCACAAAGCCAGGAATCATCATCGTCGCCAACACCAGTGAGAATAACAATTTTCTTCCTGGAAAATCAATTTTTGCAAAACCATAAGCTATAAAGGAATTGGATAACACATTGCCGAGAACCACGAAGAAGGTAATCACTAAGGTATTCCATGCGTACCGGAAAAATGGGAAGGACTCCACAGCAATTCTGTAGTTCTCCCATTGCACCGTTTCAGGAAATAAAGTGGGTGGAAATTGGGCGATTTCTGCCATGGGTTTCAAAGATGTCGAAACCATCCACACCAGCGGCAGCAGTAAAATAATACTTACTAGAATCAAAAGTAGATAGGTAAAGATATTCCCTACTTTCTTCGACCGCTCTTGGCTTTTAAAAAAGTTGGCCCGAACGGTAGGTATTTTATTGGAATGATCCATTCCCGCTTCTTGTTGTGTTGTAGGATTCATCAGTCACCACCTCCGCTATAATGCACCCATCTCGGTGCAAGTTTCAAGTTCACCCAAGTTAAAATTAAAACAATAATAAAGAGAATCATCGACATCGCCATCGCATAGCCCATATCAAACGCGACAAATGCTTTGTTCCACATGTGGAAGTTGTAAAAAAGCAAGGAGTTGGCCGGTCCTGCCGTTCCGCTCTCTGTCATAACATACGCTTCTTGGAAAATTTGAAAAGCGCCAATCGTTGACGTGACGATATCGTAAAAAATAATCGGTGTAATCATAGGTATAGTAATGTTTCTAAACTGCTGAAATTTATTCGCACCATCCATCTCAGCGGACTCATACAGCTGTCTTGGCACATTTTGCAGCGTCGCTAAATACAACAGCATCGAGCCTCCGACACTCCATAGGCGCATTAAAATCAAGGCAGGCTTCGTCCAATTTGGATCAAATAACCAAGCCGGACCGTCAATTCCAACCAGAGCCAATACATTGTTGACCAGACCGGATGACGGGGATAACAGCTGCATCCATAAAACATAGACCGCAACCCCTGATAAAATCGCTGGCAAGTAGAAAATCGTTCGAAATACACTGATTCCGCGGATGCGCCGGTTTAAAAGCACAGCTAAGAAAACACTGCCGATGGTAGTCAAAGGAACACTGAAAACAACATAATAAGCCGTGTTGTATAAAGAAGTCCAAAACAGCTCATCTTGGAAGAACATTCGTCGAAAATTGTCTAGACCGATAAAATCCATTCGTGACGTTAAATTGTAATTCGTAAAACTTCCATAAAAGGAAAAGAGCATGGGTCCTAGCATAAACACAACAAATCCGATAATAAAGGGCGAAATAAAAAACAATCCCCATAAAGCATCTTTTTTCTTTTTCTTTGTCCACTTCGTTTTTTTCGGTTTACTCACTCTAGAAGCCATACAGCCACCTACTTTCTAATCATAGTTATAATGAAAAGGGTGACGAATCTGACAGTCACCCTTTTTAAATTTCATCCTATTCAGTTCTTCTTACTGGTTTTGTTCCACCAAGTTCTCTACAGAAGCTTGTGCATCATCCAGCGCTTCTTGTGCTGATTTATTCCCTAAAAGGGCTTCATCAATTTGTCCATTGACTAAAGGAATAAAATCGGGGGCCGTTAATGGAACAGGTGTAATGACCGTATGTTCAAGGTTGCTATGAGCTAATTCATAAATCATTTGTCCAGTTTCGTCTAAATCTGGGTGATTCACTAAGTTCTCATTGGCTTCCATATTGGCCATAATATCAAAACTATTTGCGCCAAATCGTTCTTGTACTTCGGTTGACGTTAAATACTTCATAAATTCATAAGATTCTTCCGGATATTCCGCTCCATATGGGATTTCAAGTACAAAACCTCCACCCCATGACCATGGACCAGTGCCTTCTTCATATTCAGGAAGCGGTGCAACACCAAAATTGAAATCTTCTGGTGCATTTTCGCGTAAGTTTGTATAATAGTTGATGTTTTGACCGCGCATGGCAATCAGTCCAGAAATAAACGGATCCGTTACCCCAGAGCCAAATTCTGCTTCATAAGCATTAATATTGTCCGCACCATAATATTCTTGGTGTTTTAAAATCCATTCAAGTGCGTCCACCTTTTCTGGCGTATTGATTGCCGGGTTCCCTTCTTCGTCAAACCAGCTTGTTCCGCCATCTGCGTTCAGCGCCCAAACGTCCGCGCCCATATTCCACAACGGATAGAAACCAAATCGCTCCCAATTGTCTCCGTCTTGGATATCTAATTCGCGACCCATTTCTTCGAGTTCTGCCCATGTCGTAGGCGGCTGTTCTGGATCTAAACCAACTTCTTCGAATAGATCCTTATTGTAAAATAAGACTTGTGTATCGGTGTTGAAGGGCAAACCGTAAGCTTCTTCTTCATAAAGGACCGTGTCCCATAACTGAGGGTAAAAGCGTTCAGAAAGTGTTTCCTCTTCGGCATCTAAATACTCTTGAAGGTTGGTCGCTTGGTTTGCATCGGCTCGTTGTCTGACAGTGTTGATGTCTTGCACCACAATATTTGGTGGGTTCCCAGCCGTTACAGCAGCGAGAGATTTTGTCCAAATGTCCCCCCATGGTTGATAAACGTGTGTGACTTCAATTCCGTCTTGTGAGGCATTAAAATCTTCTATAATCGCTTCAATCGTCTCACGTCTTGGACCCGATCCCCAAAAGGACCAAAATTCAATTTGAGCGACTTCGCCCTCTCCTCCGCCTGCCGCACCTTCTTCAGGTGGATTTTCATCCGTCTGTGTGTTCCCGCATGCGATTAAAACAATGGCTGTAAGTACTGTGAGGACCGATAACAATAAAGATTTCCTTCTTGTCTTTTTCATAACCACTCCCACTTTCTTTTTTATGTAAAAAAAGCCCAGTAAGTCTTTAAAGGACTATACTGCTTCTTCTATAGAATACTCCTTCTTCTTTTTATATTCAATCGTAATGGTTTGAAACTGAAGATTTTTTGTTCTTTTTAAGAAGGTTTAATCCCTAACCTATAGGCAAACAGAAGCCATCTTCCTGGATTCTCTTTGGGAAAAATGGTTGATAATGTAAGTAAATATTCCTGCCTTATAAAGCGACTAATTTGTCCCCTGAGAGAACGAAATACAGATTGGTGTCGTAGAATTCAATCCGTGCGACACGATTGCTCATTTCATGTCGCAAGACTGAATGCAGTGCGCAACGAAATACAGACTGGCGTCGCAAAATTGAATTCGTGCGACGCGAAAGAAGATTTCATTTCGTAGAGCTTGCTTTTCTCACTCTTGTTCAATAAACTCTTTCGGGTTATCCTCTCACAGCCTCTTTTTTATCGACTCCGTCAATGATAATTTTTTATAATCCCTTATAAGACAAAAAAATCAACTCTTTCCAGAGTTGATTTTCATGTGCAACTTTTAATTAATTCTCTGAATTTTTAAAATGCTCAACATCACGGGCGATGACTAATTCTTCATCTGTAGGAATTAACAAGATTTGTGCTTTCGAATCTTCAGTTGAAATGACACGCTCTACTCCACGCACATTGTTTAATTCTTCATCCAACTCAATGCCTAAGAAGCCCAAGTTTTTAATGATATTTGCACGTGTTGCGGGTGCATTTTCACCAATACCAGCAGTAAAGACGATCACGTCTACACCTTCCATTTTGACCATGTATTGGCCAATGTAGTTGCGGACACGGTCTTCAAAAATGCGTAACGCCATTTCGGCGCGCTTATTGCCATTTGCTTCTGCTTCTTCCAAGTCACGCATGTCACTTGAAACGCCTGAAATTCCTTTAAGACCCGATTCGTTATTGAAAATGTCGATCATTTCTTGAACATCTGTGAGTTCAAGTTTTTCCATTAAATATGGAATCAAGGACGCATCAATATCTCCTGTACGTGTACCCATTGTCACGCCTGCTAATGGTGTAAAGCCCATAGAAGTATCAATGGATTTTCCGTTCTCAACGGCTGTAATCGATGCACCATTTCCTAAATGCAACGTAATTACTTTCAAGTCTTCAAGAGGACGGCCGACCATTTCAGCTGCGCGTTCGGCAACGTATTGGTGACTTGTTCCGTGTGCGCCGTATTTACGCGCATCAAAGTCTTCATAGTATTCATACGGTAAACTGTATAGATAGTTTACTTCTGGCATCGTTTGGTGGAATGATGTATCAAACACCGCCACACTTGTAATGTCCGGCAATACCTTTTTAAATGCACGGATTCCCGTAACGTTTGCGGGGTTATGTAGAGGCGCAAGCTCGTTTAAGCTTTCAATTTGCTCAATCACTTCATCTGTGATTAAAGCAGACTCACTAAAGAGTTCTCCACCAGCAACGACTCGGTGTCCGACACCTTCGATATCGTTAATGTCTTCTAAAATGCCTAATTCGTCTAACTTTTCAAGCAGTAACTCGACAGCAATTTCATGATTGTCGATGTCTAAAACATCTTCATACTTCTCGCCATCATTGTATTTAATCGTAAAGATTGAATCATTTAATCCAATTCGCTCGAAAATTCCTGATGCAATTGTTTCTTCAGCCGGCATTTCATACAGTGTCCACTTTAAACTTGAGCTACCAGCGTTAATCGCCATTGTTTTTGCCATAATATTTTCCTCCAAAAGTTTATTTATTTTCTTTTTTCCATTTTGTGATTTCACCCAGAAAAGACTTCATCGCTTCAAAATCTTTAAAATCGGGTGCATTGCTTAATAAAACATCGCCCATTTGTTTCGCATGTGGTCCTTTTTTCTGGACAACAAATACGGACTTCCGTGAGGCTTCACTTGCGAAGATTTCCCGTGGCAGTTGAATCACTCCCTGCACATAACCCACTTCTTGTAAAAAGTTAATTAAGACCGAGACCTTTGCATCATCAAACACATTGCTTGGGAGCAAGAAAAAACCGTAGCCATCTTCTTTTAGATAGTTAAATGCTTGTTCAATCAATAAAAAATGACTGTAAGATTGCTCTTCTTTTCCTTCAAACTGGGTTTGATAATTGGTTAATCGTTCTTCCAATGGATAATAGCCAATCGGTAAATCAGATACCATCACATCAGCAGGTTGCAAGAGTAAATTCATCAACGCATCTTGGTAGAGCAAATTGATGGGTGTACGTTGAATCGTTGAATTTGTCGAAGCAAGCGACAGCATCAATTCATCATTGTCTACACCAGACAGACTAATTTCGCGATTGGGTGCTTGCTTTAAGAAATGGTGAATGGTTAACAGTAAATTTCCTGTTCCAACTGATAAATCGGTCAGTTGAATTTCACCTTTCGGCTCGGCGATAATTTCAATAAGGTATGCAATTAAAGACCCAATCGAATCGGGAGTCATTTGATGATTCGGTTGAACATAGTCTTCCTTCATCCCGCGCAATAAAGCGAGCTGCATGCCTTGGCGAATGATTTCCGGCTCTATCTTTTCTAATTGAATGTCTGTGTATAGCGTTTCTAACGCTTCAACTGTTTCATTAGCCAGTACATTGTCTTCATTATAAACCGTTCCGCCATCAATTAAGTTTTCAGCCGTATGGATGAGCGCTTCCAAATAAGGCAGTTCTAAAGCATCCACTAATATTTTCGATGATTTATCTAACGTGTGAAACAAATCCATAGCAGAAGTTCCCACAATTTTTCACACCTTTACTATTTGGGCCAATCGATTCTTCGCAACAATTAGTATCATAACGTATTTGCAAAAAATCAACAAGCTATTTTGACTAAAAAAGACCACATCCCGTCAATACCGAGCTGTGATCTAATTTGTTGTTTATTTAATTTGCTACCGGGTAGACAGAAACTTGTTTTTTGCCGCGTCCACGACGTTCGAATTTCACAACCCCATCAATTTTAGCAAATAATGTATCGTCTCCCCCGCGGCCAACGTTCTCGCCTGGGTAAACTTTTGTACCACGCTGACGGTATAAAATGGATCCACCTGTAACTGTTTGTCCGTCACCTGTTTTCGCACCTAAACGCTTTGAGTGAGAATCACGACCGTTTTGAGTCGATCCACCACCTTTTTTAGTAGCGAAAAATTGTAAGTTCATTTTCAACATATTGGTTGCACCTCCATTACTTGTAAGCTAGATTTATGTTCTTTTAATCGGATTTAGATACGGAGAGAAACTCTCCATATTCTTCTTGAATATCTAACAAAGAAAAATAGAGATTCGCTAGTAAAATTTGTGCGGTCTCTAGATGCGTTTCTTCATCCACTTGAGGCAGCACAACTTCTAAAAAACCGCCTTCTTCTTCGTCTGCGTCAATTTCTGGTTCAATAGATGCAATGCGCGATAAATTATTCGCTGTACCAATTGTCAGAGCTGAGACCGCAGCACACACTAAATCGTGTCCATAAGGTCCAGAATCTGCGTGACCAGAAAGTGTAAATCTTTTATATTGTTCGTCAGTTGTTTCAAAATGCGCATGAATCATGAATCATCACTTCTTATGCGTTAATTTTTGAAATCGTTAATTTTGTATAAGGTTGACGGTGTCCTTGTTTACGGTGTGAGTCTTTACGACGTAAGTAACGGTAAGTTGTCACTTTTTTCGCACGACCGTGTTTTTCAATTGTTGCTTCAACATTTGCGCCATCTACTAGTGGTGTACCGAATTTAGATTCGTCTCCACCAACAAATAACACTTCGTCAAACGTTACAGTGTCACCAGCTTCGCCAGCTAACTTTTCAACGTAAATTTCTTGTCCTTCTTCAACTGAAAATTGTTTTCCGCCTGTTTGAATAATTGCATACATATTTGTTGCACCTCCTATGATTAATATCTAAGACTCGCCGTTATAAGTGGCTGTTTCTTGCACTTGTAGACTTATATACGAGCGGTTGTAGATGTGAGTCTGCACAAATACAACGCAAGTATTATACCAACATTCACCATGCACGTCAAACACTATTTTTCGCATACCTATAAAAAGTGATATTATTTACGTTTTAATCGGCTTTTAATATTTACAGAAGTGAGAAACAGGCGTATAATAAAGGTGAACAAATAGGGGCTATATGTTCATCTCCCTGGTACATAATGCTGAACCTTCAGCATGGAAATGAGGGGTTATGATGAAAAAGACACTCATTTTTCGTAATTTCCTATCTATTACTCTAATCGCTCTCCTTTTCTTCCTCTCAATAGCTCCTATGGCATCCGCTGCATCCTCTAAATTTATTACAAAAGGCAACACGAACGAAAAAGTGATCGCCTTAACCATTGATGATGGTTCCGATGGTGGCAGCTATTCCCGCATTCTGCAAGTGCTCGACAAGCATAATGTGAAAGCCACTTTCTTTTTAACCGGTTCGGCCGCTGAAAGACACCCTTCTCTTATTCGACAAACTGTAAGTAAAGGACATGACATTGGTAACCACTCTTACAACCACCCTGACTTTACAAAAGTATTCGCTAACGAAATGAGAAGTCAGCTTTCACGTACAGAAACGATCGTTAAAAACATGACCGGTAAATCGACAAAACCTTATTTTAGAGCCCCGTATGGCGCGACCAACCAAGCTGTTTTAAATACCGTTGGGAATGCAGGGTACACCTACACTTTCCATTGGACCATTGATACGTTAGACTGGACCGGTAACTCAGCCACGACTATCTACAACCGTGTAATGAATGGCCTGCAGCCAGGTGCTATCGTCTTAATGCATACCGGTGCAGCAACCAATACAGTGGCCGCTTTGGACCGTATGATTCCGGCTATTAAAAACAAAGGTTACAAATTTGTGACGATTTCTCAATTGATGAATCGTAAACCGGCGCCTACTACACCAGCCCCTGGTGGAACGTATACCGTAAAACCAGGTGATACGTTATTCATAATTGCTCGACGATACAATACGACGGTAGCTAAACTCGCTCAAGCCAACAACATTAAAAACGTGAATGTCATTCGAGTGGGACAAGTACTGAAAATTCCAGGAACCACACCGGCGCCTGCACCAAAACCTACGCCTCCTAAACCAGCGCCAATCGCTAAAACGTATACGGTAAAACGCGGCGATACCTTAGCAGCGATTGCCCGCAGACACAACACAACGGTTTCTAAACTGGCCCAAGCCAATAACATTAAAAACGTAAATGTCATCCGGGTCGGACAAGTGCTTAAGATTCCTGGAACGACAGCAAGCACTCCCGCTCCGAAGCCAGCACCAAAACCAGCACCATCGGTTAAAACCTATACTGTGAAATCTGGGGACTCGCTTTATTCAATTGCTCGCCGCCACAACACCACCGTTTCTAGACTAGCAAGTGCGAATCAGATTAAAAATGTCAACCTGATCCGAGTCGGTCAAGTGTTAAAGATTCAATAACTTTGATTCTCCGCGTCTAGAAGCCAAACCGAGGAGGCACGACTAGCTTCTTGCTAGTTGTGTCTCTTTTTGTTTGATGATGTTATCTATCTTTTACGAAAATTTATTAGGTATAAGAGACCACCCCATTTTGACAAAAAGAAAAACCCATTCGCGAAGCAAATGGGCTCATGTCTATACCTGCTATTGTTCTTTTTTTCCAAAGCGAAAGAGTCGTTTCCAAAATGGCAGCTTTTCTTCTTCTTTCTTGATCGTCAAAAGGGGTACAGATTCTCCAAGTATTCGGCGTGCGATATTGCGGTAGCCCTTGCTTGAATCAAAATCCGGGTTCAACACGACCGGCGTCCCCTGATTGGAAGTTCGTACGACTTCATCATCGTCATAAATAATACCAAGCAGTTCCAAAGATAAATGACGTGTAATATCCTCGACATCCATAATGTCACCCGTGTCCATCATTTCTCGACGGATGCGGTTGATGACTAATTTGGGCGGTTCGATATCGCGTTGTTCAAGAATACCAACAATTCGGTCCGCATCTCGAATCGCTGAAATTTCCGGTGTTGTAATAATGATGGCCTGATCTGCGGCTACCACTGAGTTTTCAAACCCTTGTTCAATACCTGCCGGTGAATCAATTAAAATATAGTCATAAAATTCGTCTAATTCTTCTACGATTTCTTCCACTTGGTCAGGCGTAATCGCATATTTATCGGCATGTTGGGCGGCTGGAAGTAAAAACAACAAATCATCAAACCGTTTGTCTTTAATTAAGGCTTGATGGATTTTGGCTCGCCCTTCCACCACGTCGACGATATCATAGATGATTCTGTTTTCTAGACCTAAAACAACATCTAAATTACGCAAGCCGATATCCATATCAATCAAACAGACTTTTTTGCTATTTAAGGCCAACGCCGTCCCGATATTTGCAGTAGATGTCGTTTTTCCGACCCCACCCTTACCAGATGTAATTACAATTGTTTTTGCCATTCTTTAAAGCCTCCCACATCTTTAGAAAATTCTGGACGAATTCGAGCAAGTTGATCAATGTCCG
>JBHWQC010000098.1:0-16209 GCA_043425375.1 Atopostipes sp. | reverse complement strand
CGGAAGATTTCTTGAGCCGGCCATTTGCGGGTTCCTTTCTCAGAGAAGGTCACATCAATCGAGTTCGCTTGCTGCTTGATGGTTTCGATTAAAGCCGATTCACTGTAGTGTTTGATTAAGCCAATGACGAGTAAATCATCCACCTCTTGCGGGAAATCGCCAAAACGGTCGATAAACTCATCTTGCAGTTCCACAAATTCTTCCTCACTCGCAAGGGCGCGAATGCGTTTATACAATTCAATCTTTTGTCGTTCATCGGAGACATAATCACTGGGAATATAGGCATCGACATCCACATCAATTTCAACCAGCGTTTTCTCGGCTTTTGGTCCGCCTTGTTTGCGCGCGATGGCATCTTCAAGCATTTGCGAGTATAGATCAAAACCAACGGAATCGATGAAGCCGCTTTGCTGCTGGCCGAGCAGATTTCCGGCACCGCGGATGGATAAGTCGCGCATCGCAATTTTAAAGCCGCTGCCTAACTCCGTGAAATCCTTAATCGCTTGCAGGCGTTTTTCACTTTCTTCACTTAAGATTTTATTCGGTTCATGCATAAAATACGCATACGCCACTCGATTGCTTCGACCCACCCGGCCGCGCAATTGGTAGAGTTGAGAAAGACCCATCCGATCGGCATCTTCAACAAGCAAGGTGTTGACATTGGGCATATCGACCCCTGTTTCAATAATGGTCGTCGTCACTAAAATATCATATTCGCCTTGAATAAAGTCATACAAGACATTTTCCAATTGCGTCTGTGTTAAGCGACCGTGGATATAAGTGATTTTGGCATCAGGTACCAGATTTTGAATATCTTGCACTCGTTTTTCAATGGTTTCGATGCGGTTGTGCAGGAAAAAGACCTGCCCGCCTCGAGCGAGTTCACGTTCAATCGCTTCACGGATGACCAAGCCGTCCATTTCAAGCACATAGGTCTGTACCGGGTAGCGGTTTGCCGGCGGTGTTTCAATGACCGATAAATCACGCGCTCCGACTAGAGACATATGCAAGGTTCTTGGAATCGGAGTAGCGGTTAATGTCAGCACATCCACATCTTTTTTCAGCTGTTTGATGCGCTCTTTGTGTTTCACCCCAAAACGCTGCTCCTCATCCACCACTAACAGCCCCAGATCTTGAAACTTTAAATCATTGGACAAAAGGCGGTGGGTGCCGATAATAATATCAATTTGCCCTTTACGTAGGCCGGCTTTAATCTCATCGGTTTGTTTTTTCGTGCGGAAACGACTCAGCATCTCCACTTTTACTGGAAAATCATTAAATCGCTCAATAAAGGATTCGTAATGCTGTTGCGCCAGAACAGTTGTCGGCACTAAAAAGGCCACTTGTTTCCCGTCTTGCACCGCTTTGAAAGCTGCTCGCATGGCCACTTCCGTCTTGCCGTAGCCAACATCTCCCACCACTAAGCGGTCCATCGGCTTGCTTTTTTCCATATCTTTATTGACTTCTTTAATCGAACGCTCCTGATCGGGTGTTTCGGTGTAAGGGAAAGCTTCTTCGAATTCACGGTAATAGCTATCGGTTTTTGAGAAGGCAAACCCTTCACGGCTTTCACGTTCTGCATAGAGTTCAATCAATTCATCTGCGATATCTTCCACTTGTTTTTGAACCCGCGACTTGGTTTTCGCCCACGTGGTCCCCCCTAACTTATGGATGCGCGGCTCTTTGCCTTCTGCCGAGACATACTTTTGAATCAGATTTAATTGCGTCACCGGAATTAAGACACGGTCATTTTTCTGGTACTGAATCGATAAATAGTCTTGATGGACTCCCTTAATTTCTAAAGTTTCCATACCGACATATTTTCCGATGCCGTGGCTTTCGTGCACCACATAGTCGCCGGGATTTAGTTCGTTATAATTTTTAATGCGTTCCGCGTTGGTAATGTTTAATTGACGACGACGTTTTTTCGGCTGCCGATTAAACATATCCCGCTCTGTTAACACAGCGATCTTTTCTTCAATCAACTCAAAGCCTGTCTGCACGGAATAAGGTAAGATTTGCAGTTTGCCTTCTTGAATCGCTTCCTGTTCATCTAAAACAGGTGCTTCCATTTGAAAATCTTTAAAGGTTTTTTGCACTTGAGTCGCCCGCTCTTCATTTTCCGTCATTACAAGCACGGTGTAGCCTTTCTTCGACCAGCCCGCGACTTCTGTTTGAATCAGCGGCATCTGATCAAAGAATTTTTGCATTTCGCGGTAATGGAAATGGTGAATCGCAGATAGACGCAGACTCCCCATGCCTTTTTGAAATAAGGAGAAATACAGACGCGGTTGTTTTAGCTTGCGCTGGTTTTCTGAAAAATTCTGACTAAATACCTGGTCTTCTAGTAAACGCTGGTGCCTTTTTTGGTTTTCAATCCAGGCAAGTTCTTCTTCCTCAAGTTTTTGTTGGCTTTCTAAAATACGCGGGTATTCATCGTAAAGAATCATGGCTTCTTTAGGGATGTAATCAATAATTGAATGCGTCTCTTCATATAGAAAGTGCGTATAAAAAGCAAAACTCTCATGCCACGTTTCATTCTCTAATGCTTCTATTGCCGGCATTAGGTTTTGGGCTAATAATTCTTTCTCTTCATCTTCTGTAAGGCGCGCATTCGTTTTTTCATAAGCGGCTTTTATCCGTTCTGTAGCGCCTGCCCACATTTCACCCGGTAAAATGGCTTCTGTAACAGGCGGGATTTTAATTTCTTCCAGCTGTTCAATCGAACGCTGCGTATCCGCATTAAAGGAACGGATCGAATCCACTTCGATATCAAACAATTCAATTCGAACGGGGTATTTTTCAGTCAGCGGATAGACATCGATAATTCCCCCGCGGATACTGAATTCACCCGGTTTAGCGACAATCTGCTCCCGCACGTAGCCAATACTGACCAGTTGCTTTGTGAGTGCTTCAAGTTCCACATCACTTTCTAACTCAATCTGCAGATGGGCTTTTTGATAGGCGGATTTTGGCGGCAATAATCGACGAGCTCCGGCGACTGGGATTAAAATAATCCCTGGTTTTTTAGAAATTAAAAATTCCAATGTTTCAATTCGTTCGGCTTGTTCTTCGGGTGAAGCAATCGACAACTGCGTATGAATCATATCATTCACGTTATACACATAAATATTTTCTTTTGGATAGAATTCTTGTAAGTCATTAAATAATAAGTTCGCTTGGTGCAAATTCGAAGTAAAGACAACCGTTGGACAAGCTTTCTCGTCTGCAATCGCTGCAATCAGAGAGGCTCTGGCCGATTCGGCAATTCCTGTCACAAGCTGCGCTGCATCATCAAAGATGTCAGCGAGAATTTGCTTAAAGGATTTTTGATTTTTTAAGTAATCAAGCAGGCCTGACATATCGAATCCGCTCCTTTCTCTGGTTCATTTTTTCTGTAGATAACATTAATTGTATTCATTCATTGCTTCTAAAAAGGTATGGCTGTTTAACCAATAATTCACGGCTTCATAAGTATCTTTGACTGCATGTTGCATCTCTTCGACATCCTCTTTTGCGAAGGGACTTAAGACATGGGAAATCACCGACTGCTTTTCAAACGGCCGGCCTACACCAACGCGAATCCGATTAAAGGCTTTCGTGCCTAAATGCTGAATGATGCTTTTCATGCCATTATGCCCGCCCGAGCCGCCTTTTACGCGCAGACGAATTTTCCCGACCGGCAGATCCATATCATCATAAATGACAACCATCTCGTCTTCGGTAAGGTTATAGTAATCGATCCAGGGCTGGACGACTTCGCCCGATAAATTCATAAAGGATTGTGGCTTAATCAACACTACTTTCTCCGCCCCCACATTTCCTTCAGCATACACGGCGTTGAATTTTGTTTTATTAAAGGTTAAGCCGTATTGACGAGCGATATAGTCAACGGCAATAAAGCCAATATTGTGTTTTGTATTTTCATATTTCATGCCAGGGTTTCCTAACCCGATAATCAATTTCATGGATATGCCTCCTGTACGTTCAGTTCCTCATCTACATGCAAAAAGCTGGGTAAGTTTCCTTACCCAGTCTACTTTTAAGTTCTTCGATTATAGCACAATTTAGGTGAAATGCCTATCTTATTGGTGTACAAAAAAGAAGACAAGATGCCCTTGTCTTCTTTAAAAGGAGTGATTTATTCTTCTTCAGCTGCTGGCGCGGCTTCTTGGAAACGTACAGTATCTACCCGGTAGAAATCTTCGTCGGCCACTTCATCGCCAGCTTGACCTAAATCATCCGGTGAGACTCCTACTTGGTAAGTTACTTCCTCTGATGGTGATTCAACAGTGAATTCTGGTTCTGCTTCGTTTGAAATTACTTCAGAAATCACACCGTCTTCTACTAAGTATACATTGAAAGCTTCGTGTTCTGTTGTAATTTGAACAGGAACGGTCGCCGCTTCGCCTGGTGCATATTCGACGACTGTTCCTTCCTCTGTCCATGTACCTGGAACATATAAACCATATTCAGGGAATGCTTCTCCTGCTTGGTCTTGCGCTTGTTGCAATAAATCTTCTGTGCTTGATCCCTCTCCGTCGCCAGCTGCCTCTTCCGTTGTTTCGTCGGTCGTCTCTTCCGCTGTTTCTTCCACCTCTGTCACTTCTTCTGTTTCATCTGTTGCCGGCTCTTCTGCTGTATTATCTGCACAAGCCCCTAAAGCTAAGGCTGAAACTGCGAATAAACTGACTAGCTTTTTGTAACCCATGTGCTACTTCCCCCTGTTTTATCTATATTTAAACTATATAACGCTACCAAATGGCTCTAGTGAGAATCCACTTAGAATCTATTCAGCATAAATTAATATTATCACATTACGTATCTAAAGACAATTCTTTATTTATCGCTTTCATTGCGAAGGATTTCAATAAATCGCTCCGTTAAATTCGCTGTAAACCCCCACAGCGAGTAGTCTTCTATATCATAGTAGGGAATTTTTTGTTCTTGTTCAATTAATTCAAACTCATACCCTTTATCTTCCTGTAGGGAAAGAACCTTTTCATCAAATGTCGGTTTGAAATTCACTGAAAAATGCCCGGGTTTATTTTGCATTAAATAATCAAGCGGTAAAGTATACACCGTCTCCACTTCAATATTAGGCTCAATGTCTTGAACGTTTACTCCAACAAGTTCTCCGACAAAACAGCGGATAATCATGCGTTCGCTCACAATATAGTCCATTTCACCAAAGACACGTATATTTTCTCTAGCCAAATTTAACTCTTCCATTGTTTCTCGAACGGCCGCTTCTTCATACGATTCATCCGCTTCTACTCTGCCGCCCGGAAAAGAAGAATCACCGGCTTGTGAGACATGGCTGCTTCGAACTTCGTAGAGAATATGGTAATCTCCAGCTACTCGAATCAAGGGTAAAAGCACGGCACTCCGGCGATGTTTCCCATAAATTTTCGGGATATAATTTTCCATAATCTTTTTTACATTATCAATCATTGCTTTGTATGCTCCCCCACTTTTCTACTGGTCATCTCCTATTATACGTAAATCGAGAGATTCTACCAACTTGTTTCCCTTTTCACGCAAAAAAAGCAGGAACATCTCCTGCTTTTTTCGTCTGTTCTAACAATCTTCTGAGCAGCACGTTGGGGAGTATCGATTAAAACTGTTGGGGAAACGATACGCTGCTCTCTTCATCAATAATATGTCACGATTGTAAAGATTGACAGAGACTTCTTGTTAAATTTACGTAAACTTCACGCATAATCCAAATGATTAGTTAGAAGAAAAGGTTCCAATCGGCAATTCATCATTCAGTAACGGCGACTCGACATCCAAACTTTCTTTTTGTTTTTTACCAGATTGCCAAAAGGCCCATAAAGTAACCAATGAAGCAACGGCTCCTATAATATAAGTTGCTGGCTGCAAGCCCATACTAAATCCGATCGGTTCACTTAATATATACACGATGACGGCATAGAGGATGAACGTTCCCGGCACTAAAGTCACAAAGTAGTTGCGCTCTTTTAAATAGAGGTAACGGGTGGAGACAAACAAAGCAATCACAGCTGTCACTTGGTTGGCCCAGTTAAAGTATCGCCATAAAAGATTAAAATCAATCATCGTTAAGAAAAAAGAAACAGCATATAAAGGAATAGTGACGGCCAAAATTTTGGCAATCGTATCTTGATCAATGTTCAAGTAATCCGCTACAATATTTCGTAAACTTCTAAAGGCTGAAAGACCTGAAGAAATCGGAAGGACAATAACCCCAATAATTGCAGCCATTCCAAGCACACTTCCTAACAACAGAATGGATACTTCGTTCACTACAAGGGATGCTGTTCCCGCATTAATCATTTCATGCAAAGTTTGTCCATCAAATAATGTCATTGCGGCGGCTGCCCAAATCATAGCAATGACTCCTTCAGCGATCATCATCCCATAAAATGTAAAGCGGCCTTCACGCTCATCGGTACTTGTTCGAGAAACCAATGGTGCTTGCGTGGCATGGAAACCTGAGAGTGCCCCACAAGAAATTGTAAAGAATAAAGCTGGGAAAATAGCTAAACCTCCTGGATGGAAATTTTGAAGAGTACTGGCCGTTAAATTAGGAATGTCCGTTCCATTTCTAAAGAGTAACGTCCCACCAATTGCGAGTGTACTTATAATCAAAACTGCTCCAAAGATCGGGTACACTTTCCCCAGGGCTTTATCAATCGGTAGAATAGTGGAAACAATATAGTAAGCAAAGATAAGGATTGTAACAATTCCTACAGTTAACCAGCTCGGCGTAATACTGTTAATTAAATTGGCTGGTGTGGTTACAAAAACCGTACCGACAAGCATTAATAAGAGAATGGAGAAAATATTTACGACATGCTTGAAGGCTTTTCCTAAATAGCGACTCGCTAATTCTGGAAGGTGTGCCCCATTGTTTCGTAAAGAAATCATTCCAATCATGTAATCGTGAACGGCTCCTCCAAAAATACAGCCTACCACTATCCAAATGTAAGCAACGGGTCCATACAAAGCACCCATAATCGGACCAAATATTGGCCCCGTTCCAGCGATATTCAATAATTGAATCAATCCATTTTTCCATTTTGGCATGGGCACAAAATCATACCCATCTTGCAATGCTTCTGCTGGTGTCTCACGATCCGGTTCAATCGAAAAGTTCTTTTCTATATAACGGCCATAAGTCATGTAACCCAAAATTAATAAGGCAATACCGCCTAACAACGTCATCATTTTATTTTCCTCCTTGATTTTGTAATCGTTTTCTTCCTATCGATACTTGCTATTGTACGTGATACAAAGAAAAAGAAGAGAAAAAGAAGCTGAGTTGCTTATTTTAGGCGGTGAGTTGCTGTATGGGCCTTCCGAGATTAATCCACCAGTCCCATTTGTTTCTTAAACTCTTGGACATACGAGCGACTGACGGGTACTTTTAACTTATTTTCAGTGGTCAGCTGGTATGTTTGATTGAACCAGGGCTGAATCTCTACAATTTTATCCAAATGCACTAGAAAGGAACGATGGACACGCATAAAGGGAGGGTTTGGTAACCTTTTCTCCCAAGCGACAAGTGGTTCATCAGTTTTATAGTTATTCTCTGCAGTGAAAAGCGTCGTCTCTCCTTGATTGACTTCCAGCACTTGGATTTCATCCGCTTTTACCATAAAAATGCGATCTTCTGTTTTTACAGGGTAAACCGCTGACGAGTCTATGCTCTTTTCATCCGTGCTCGTTTTTTTATTTAATGCCTCATATGCACGCTTGACTGCTTTTTGGACACGATCCAATTCAAAAGGTTTTAATAGATAATCTCTGGCATCCCGTTCAAAGGCCTGTACCGCATACTCATCATAAGCCGTCGCAAAAATAATAATTGGAGGATTGGGCATGCGGTTGATTTTGTCGGCTAAGGATAAGCCGCTTTCCTCCGTTAAATGGATATCTAAAAAAACCAAATCAATCTTTTTCTCAAGCAATTTTTCTAAGGCCGTTTCAATAGAATCGGCTTCTTCAATGCCCGTCACTTCCTCACATTGCTCGAGCAGATAAGCGAGTTCGTTCCGTGCGAGGGGTTCATCATCTACAATTAATGTGTGCATCTCTTTAGTCTCCTCTCTTTATTGGAATGGTACACGATACAGTGGTCCCTTCCTTCGTAGAATCAAATTGCAGCTTGGCCTGCTGACCGAATAAACTTACTAAGCGGCGATTTAAATTTTCTAAAGCAGAGCCGGTCCCGCTCGCTGATTCAACCACTTCATTTCCTAAATAAGGGATTTTCTCTGGATCAATCCCCTGGCCGTTATCTGTTACCTGAATACGCACTTTCTTTTCGATCTCTGTCACAAAAACAGCCACTTTATTGTCTTCTTTTCGATTCCCGAAGGCGTGTTTAAACGCATTCTCTACCAAGAGCTGAATCAAAAATGGCGGCACCAAGACATCATAAAGGTCTTCATCAATCACCGTTTCCACCTTTACCCGCTTTGGAAAACGAGCTTGTTCAAGTTCTTGATAAGCTTCAACATGCTCTATTTCCTTAGAGAGAGGCAGTAAATTGGTGCGAGCACCTTGTAAATTCGAACGGAAAAAGCGGCTGAGTTGCATGAGTAAAGAGCGTGCTTTTTCGCTGTCTATTCGAATCAATGCCGAGATGGTGTTTAAGGTATTGAATAAAAAGTGCGGATTCACTTGAGCCTGCAAGGCTTTAATCTCAGCATCCTGGAGCAGACGCGCTTGTGTTTCTGCTTGTCCCAATTCCAGTTGACTGGAGAAGATATTGCCAAGCCCTTCTGCCCATCGACGTTCCACAAAAGTGAGTTTTTTTGTGTCTGTGAAATAAAACTTCAAAGTACCCGCAATGTTTCCTTGAATTTTTAATGGAATAACGATGGCCGCCTCTAGAGGACAATTGGGATGATTGCACCCTATTTCTTCATGTGAATGGGCTTCTTTTATATCTGCCGTTTGTAGCACTTCTTTTGACAGATTGGTAATAATTTCTTTTCCCGCCTTATGATGGTCATTGGCTACACCTACATAGGCCAAGGTACTGTGCTGATTTGTAATACTAACTGCATCCACTTTCGTAAACCGACGAATAATTTCCGCCGCTTTTTGTGCGGATGCTTCATCAAAACCCGACCGAAAGTAAGGGAGGGTTTCACTCGCAAGCTGCAGGACATCATGGGTTTGAACCGCTCGTGTCTGCTCTTCTTGGCGCCGGGCCGAATCTAGAATTGATAGAAACATAGCTGTTCCTATACTATTCGTCAGCATCATAGGCAAGGATACTATACGGACGACCTCGAAAGCTTGTTGAAGATGGCTCCCTAAGAGTAAAATACAAAGCATTTGCACCGCTTCCATCGCCGCCCCAACTATCGCTCCTTGTTTAATGTTTGGCAGCGCGTTTTCTCGGATAAATTTTTCGCCATAAAGACCGGATAATAACCCGATCAGTAAAGAAGAGATTACATATGTGTGTGGATCTGCCCCGCCTTGCCAATACCGAATAGCACCTGAAATAAGACCTACACCAATCCCAACACTTGGTCCACCGATAAGGCCTGACACACCAATGGTTAAGACACGTGTATTGGCGAGTGACGAGTCAGGGGCTAACTGCGAAAACAGTTGGTCCGTGATGAGCTCATTTTCAGCAATTTCTACGCCTGTGAAATTCGAAATTACTGCAAACAAACCAAAAATAACAATCAACTGCAGCTTTACCTGCCAACGCTGCCGATCTTGTAGCAAGTGTTGGAAAGCCGGGATATTCACGAGTAAATAGGCCAAAATAATAATAAGCCCACCTCGTTGAAGCATTAAAATAAACAATGAGAAAATGGGAACCATCTCCTTTCTTACTTAAAGTATAGCTTACTGGAACAAAAAATGGGGAATATTTTTAAAGACGCAAAAAAACAGCTAACCCCCATGGATGTCTCGTCCAGAATTGGTTAGCTGTTTTTGTTTTCATGTAGGATTCACTTAAAATCTCCAGTTTTTTAAGTGCAAAAATAATTTGCAACTGCTTTTTGCGTTTTTCTAGTTGTATATTCTTTTTGTAACTATATTTTCTATTTTTTTAATCGCAAAAGCTCTCACTAAGACAAAAAAGCAGGAAGAGCCCTGCTTTTCATCCTTTGTTTTAAAAAATAGCTTCCAATTGCGCAATAAAGAGAGATAAAGCCAGTAAATCAGCCGAACCGCCTGGACTGAGATGCCGCTGGATGAGTCTCTGATTGTATTCACTAAAAGCTTCTTTAATCGTCAAAGGCGTTGTTTTTTTATAAATCTCCGCTGCTTCGGATTGAACCGATTGGTACGCTTCGACGCCGCCACGATGAATCAAGTTTGTATCCTCTGATTCACTCATAATCAAAGCCAATAGATGAAGAAAAACCTCTTCTTTATGCTTTGGGTATTTTTTTATATTCGTCCGAAGATAAGGTAACGCAATTTGGGGGATGACTGGATAGCCACTCTCGGCAACTCCTCGAATTCCTGTAATGCCATAATTTTTATAGAGTTTTTCTCCGTAACTCAGCCGTTCTTTATGCTCCAGATGTTTAAAGTCTTTAGAAACCAAGCCTTCACTCATTTGTGCAACATATCGAAACAAACTCTCTGTATCCTCTTGCTTAAAAGGCAGCGACACTTGATTTTCTTTGATTAAATATCCAATCGCACTCAGCACTAAAGCAAAGGTAAAGTTCGCCCCTTTATGTGTGTTTACCTCATCTGTAGCTTTCATCATGGCGATTTCCGCATCCACGCCGAGTAAGCGTGCTTTTTCAAACAATTCTTTTGGAGACTCACTATGGTGAAAACCGATCTGTACGTATTCACTATAATATGGAGTCAGCGCTTGAATGGCTTCGATGAATGTATAAATGTCCATATCCTTATGCGAACCGCTGTTGAAGCGGTCCACAAGCCCCGGCTTCGGTGATAACAGCACTTCATACAAAAGGGCTTTCTGTGCATATTGCGTAATTTGCTGTGTTGTTTGTTTAGTCAATGCCTCTGTCTTCCATTTCTTTAAGAATATATTTTTCTGAATCTTCTAAATGCAGATGAACGATTTTTTCGATTTCTTCCCAATTCTGCCCCTTCATGCCATGGTATATTTCCCAATGGCCTTTTAGCGCCGGACTCGCTCTTTGATCTGAACGAACAGAGATATCTCGAAAATACCGTAAGTATTCTTTTAAGTCAATAATAATGGCACGCAGGCGGTTCATTTCGCTTTTTTCATAAATGAATTCATTAAAGGCTTTAAAGTTTTCGAGCAATTCCTCAACCAATTCTCCGTCATAATACATGTCGCCGTCTTTCAGGAGTAAATAAAGTTCCTGAAAATCTTCCTCATCCATATTTTTAGCGGCTGTAATAGTAGCCAGCGTATCCAGTGCTTTACGGATACTGAAGATTTCTTTAGCGTCTCCTTGGCTGATTCCTCGAACGAGCACTCCGCGTCCATGCATTCTTTCGACCAGTTGTTCTTCTTCCAATTTTTCTAATGCATGTCGAATCGGTGTCCGGCTGATATTTAGAGAATCTGAGAGTTCTTTTTCATTCACACGCGTACCAGCAGGCACCTCTCCTAAAACAATCGTTTTTTTCAACGCTTCATGCAGAGAATCTTTCAGCGTTTTATTTTGATAAATCGTTAAGTTTTTTTGTACTACATGACTAAATATGCTCATTTTTACCCTCTCCAAAATACCAGTCTTTTAATTTATCTTTTTTCAAGATGCTACTGCATCTTCACCATATTCTATCATATTATTTTTCCTCTTTAATGTAAACACTTTCACGAAATAAAATACACTGAAAAGACAATCATCTAAATAGTGAGAAGGAAGCACACAAAAAGGACAATAATAAAGCCTTTAAGCTATTCACATAGAAATTTAGATTCTTTATAATGAAAGTGTTGTGAAAGCGTTTCGCATTTTAAATGGAAAGGAGGGAGACGATGTTAACGACAAAAAAGTTATGGGTTCAACGTGATCCCAAGATGAAAGAAAAATGGATAGAACTCTTAGCACTGAATGATTTATATCCAGAAGAGCTCGTCGATTACACGGTGGGAATTTTTGATGGGGATCGTTTAGTCGGCACCGGCTCTACGTACCAAAACATTATTAAATTGGTGGCCATTTGCGGAGATTATCAGGACCAAAATTTGCTCACCCAGTTAATCACTCATCTCTCAGATGTATTGTGGAATCAGGGGAAAACACGTGTTTTTCTTTATACAAAACCTGACAGCGCCAAATACTTTCAATCTATTGGTTTCAAAGCCATTGTCGAAACAGCGTCGGTTTGTTTAATGGAGCGTGGCTCCCCTTCTTTTGAAGAGTACGCTAAGAATTTACGGCAGGTAAAAGTGGAATCAGCTCAAAATGGTGCGATTGTTATGAATGCAAATCCCTTTACAAAAGGGCATCTTTATTTAGTCGAAACCGCATTGGAGCAGTGCGAACACCTGTATATCTTTGTGCTATCGGATGATTCATCGGAATTTTCTTTTGAGGATCGCTTCCGTTTAGTCAAGCTGGGGACTGAACATTTAAGCAATGTCACTGTGATCCCT
The DNA here is from genome assembly GCA_043425375.1 of Atopostipes sp. Lineage (GTDB taxonomy): Bacteria > Bacillota > Bacilli > Lactobacillales > Carnobacteriaceae_A > Atopostipes. The sequence goes on along the minus strand of JBHWQC010000098.1, from coordinate 3,623 downwards.
AGCGGACAATATCAAGTGTCACAAGCGACATTCCCTTCATACTTTTTGAAAGATCAAGCAGAAGAAGAGGTCGCCAAACACCAGGCTGCCCTGGATGCGAAATTGTTTAGCGAAGCTATCGCTCCGCTGTTAGATATTCACATTCGTTTTGTAGGCGAGGAACCTCTGTCTAGAGTGACCGAAATCTACAATGAAGCAATGGAGGAAGTCTTTGAAGATAGGATTCAGTTAGTCATTATCCCGCGTAAACAATTAGAAGGAGAAGTGATCAGCGCGACAAGAGTACGAGCGGCCTATCAGGAAGGAGATTTCGCCCTTATCCAGCAAATTGTTCCTCCAACGACGTATGATTTTTTAGTTCAAAAAGCAAACAACAATAATAAATAATTATAGAGGTGAAAAACATGGAAATTTTAGAGAAAGCGGTCAGCGGTACTACTGAATCAAGTGATATTTATATTACCGTTGAACCAAATAGTGAAAAAACAATTACGATTAATCTACAGTCGGATGTCAAAAAACAGTATGGCGATCGCATTTTAGAAGTGATTACAGAAACGGTGAAAAACCTAGGCGTCGAAAGCGCAAAAATTACGGCTGTCGATAGTGGTGCCTTAGATTGTACAATTGCAGCGAGAACACTCAATGCGATTCAACGATCTTTAGGCAATGAGCGATACAACTGGAAGGAGATTGACACATGGAACGTTTAAGACGAACAATGATGTTTCTGCCTGGTTCAAATGCAGGCATGTTAAGAGATGCGCCCATTTATGGAGCAGACTCGATTATGTTTGATTTAGAAGATGCTGTTTCTTTAAATGAAAAAGATTCGGCTAGAACACTTGTCCACTTTGCGTTAAAAACCTTTGACTATAGTGATGTTGAAACCGTAGTTCGAATTAACTCACTCGATACCGTGGGCAAGTTAGATATTGAAGCGATGGTACTTGGTGGGATTGATGTCATCCGTTTGCCAAAAACGGAGAATGCCCAAGACATTATCGATGTAGAAGTTGAGATTCAAAAAGTAGAAGAAGAAAACAGCATCGAAGTCGGTCGTACAAAAATGATGGCTGCTATTGAAACCCCGGGGGGCGCGTTAAATGCGCGTGAAATTGCGCATGCTTCAGATCGCTTAGTAGGTATTGCCATTGGTGCCGAAGATTATGTCACCAGTATGAAAACAAAACGCTCAGCTGAAGGTACGGAATTACTCTTTGCCCGTAGTATGATTTTACATGCAGCTCGCGAAGCAGGAATTTCTGCGATTGATACGGTTTACTCGGATATTAATAACGAAGAAGGGTTAAGAGCTGAAGTTGAACACATTAAACAGCTTGGTTTTGACGGTAAATCCGTCATTAACCCGCGACAAATTCCTGTAGTCAATGCGGTTTATGCGCCATCTGAAAAAGAAATTCAAGATGCTAAAGAAATTATTTGGGCGATTGAAGAAGCTGAAGAAAAAGGCTCTGGTGTTATTGCTGTAAATGGTCAAATGGTCGACAAACCAATTGTGGAGCGGGCTGAACGCGTGATTGCTTTAGCAAAAGCTGCGAATTTAATTGGTAAGGAGGAGATTTAATAATGGTTGTAAACAAAGTAGGAAAAGAAATTCCAGAAGAGTTTAACACAAAAGGGGTCTATGCTGGCCAATTTGAAAACGTAAAACCTTATGAAGCCTCATCTCGTCTGGTAAATCCGGTGGTTCCTGGAGATGACAAGTTAGTCGGAAGCATTCGCGAAGCGATTGAAAAAACCGGCTTAAAAGACGGCATGACGGTTTCCTTCCACCACCATTTCCGTGAAGGTGATTTCGTCATGAATATGGTGATGGAAGAAATTGCGAATATGGGCTTTAAAGATATTTCGATTGCACCTAGTTCGATTGCCAACGTCCACGAGCCACTGATTGAGCATATTAAAAATGGGGTGGTCACCAATATTACCTCAAGTGGTCTCCGTGATAAATTGGGCGCAGCGATTTCTTCCGGTATTATGGAAAATCCGGTCGTCATTCGCTCCCACGGTGGACGTGCCGCAGCAATTGCACGTGGCGATATTAAAATTGATGTGGCATTCCTTGGTGCGCCGAGTTCCGATGCCTACGGAAACGTGAATGGGACAAAAGGAAAAGCGGTGTGTGGCTCATTAGGCTATGCAATGATTGATGCGAAATATGCCGATAAAGTGGTTGCCATTACCGATACCCTTGTTCCTTATCCAAATACACCGATTTCTATTCCGCAAACAAATGTGGACTATGTAGTGGAAGTGGATGCGATTGGTGACCCAGATGGCATTGCCAGTGGAGCCACTCGCTTTACGCAAGATCCAAAAGAATTGCTCATTGCTCAATATGCTGCGAAAGTGATCACTGCCTCTTCATACTTTAAAGACGGCTGGTCTTTCCAAACAGGAACGGGCGGCTCGGCTTTAGCGGTTTCTCGTTACTTGCGCCAAGCCATGCTGGATAAAGATATTACGGCAAGCTTTGCATTAGGCGGAATCACGAATGCGATGGTTGAATTGATGAAAGAAGGACTTGTGGATAAACTGATCGATGTTCAGGATTTTGATAAGTTATCTGGTATGTCTTTAGGGGAAAATGAAAACCATTATGAAATTGATGCCGAGTTTTATGCTTCGCCATTAAGTAAGGGTTCAGCAATTAATCAACTCGACGTGTGTATTCTCTCAGCTCTAGAAATCGATACCGACTACAACGTTAACGTGCTGACGGGATCCGATGGTGTGATTCGCGGAGCTTCCGGTGGTCACTCAGATACAAGTGCGGCAGCAAACTTAAGCTTAGTCATTTCTCCACTAGTCCGCGGTCGTTTAGCGACAGTAGTAGATGAGGCGGTAACCGTGGTGACACCGGGTGACTCGGTGGATGTCGTTGTTACTGAAATTGGGATTGCCATTAACCCTCGTCGCGAAGATTTAATTGAAGCCTTTAAAGACTTAGATGTGCCGCAATTTACAATTGAAGAATTGCGTGACAAGGCGTATGCCATTGTCGGTGAACCAAAACCACTCGAGTTTGGCGACAAAACAGTGGCCCTTGTTGAATACCGTGACGGTACAGTCATTGATGTAGTAAACAATGTCGATGAATAAGTTACTTTTTGAAAGTGGCCCTCTAATCGATTTACCGGCCATATTAAACGCACGCGAAGAAAGGTTTTATATTCAACAAGACTTACTGGGGCAACTCGATTCAGGAAGGGGTAGGAGTTTGCTGTTGATGACAATGGCCATCCCCGGTCCTATAAAAACCAATGATCGGTTAAATCAAGTCTTTGATGAAATGGTTATTGAAGTGAGACAAACGTTTAACGATGAAGCCATTGTAAAAGATGTAAAACGAGAGAAAGAGACGGGCTTTGAGTATTACTTACTCAGTGCCCTCTCCCCTCGAGAAATGAAAGAATTAATGGTTGAAATAGAAGAAAACCACCCATTAGGCCGATTGTTTGATCTCGATGTTCTCTTCTTAAACAAAAATGGAAATGTTGAAGGAACAAGCCGCACGCAATTAGGGCTGCCGGTACGCAAATGTTTTATCTGCGACCGGCCCGCTAAAGAATGCGGCAGAAGTCGACGCCACAGTGTTG
>JBHWQC010000097.1:0-7495 GCA_043425375.1 Atopostipes sp. | reverse complement strand
CTCGTAAATCAATTAATAATTGTTCGGCTTCAAGACCCACGTTTCCAGGGAATGGTGCCCAAGGAACCATATATTGTAATGAACTGTTTGCAGCAGAGAAAATAGGGTCTTCATTTAGTAATTGATCTAATTCAGCATTTTCTGTTGCATCTGCTGTCGGTGGAACATAGCCTGTTCCTTCTGTCCAAGCTGCAATGTTATCTGGTTCATATAAAAATTGCATAAATTCATAAGCTGCTTGCTGTTGCGCTTCATCTTCGGCAGTTACAACTAGCATCGAACCCCCCGCTGGAAGTTGTGGCGTTTCCCCTTCAAATGCTGGAGACTCTACTGCCACTGCTTCAAAACTTCCATTATTCGTCACATTCGCACGTTGCGCAATCGTCATATGCGACATCCCTACATCGCCAGAAATAAATGCCCCTTGTCCTTGATCGTTAGGCCCATGCAAAGTTGAACCTTCATCCACCATATCTTGATAAAATTGATAGGCTTCTTGACCTTCTGGAGAAGCAAACGCTGCTCGCTGATTTTCATCAATTACTTGGCCACCATTCGATTCGATCATCGCTTGGACGTTCCAGTTATCTGCATGTTCTGCAATATATAAGCCTTCTGCGTCCGTATTATCAGCAATTTCATTTGCTGCTTCGCGAATGGCCTCCCAAGAAGTTAAATCTTCTGGATTAATCCCAACTTCGTTAAGAATATCCATATTTAGATACAAGACGGGTACGGATAGTGAATAAGGTGTTCCTACTTGCTGACCGTCATTTTCGGTAGCCAATGCATAAATATTTTCTTCAAATTTTTCATCAAAAATACTTTCTGAATCTATCTCACCTGGGTCTGTAAAGCCAAAATTATTTGCAAAATATTCACGATATGACCAACCAATTTGAATTAAAGCAGGCGTTTCACCAGCAGCAGCTTGTGTTTGTAAATTTTGCATAATACCTTGGTACATCCCATCGTTAAAAACAGGCTCTACAATGATTCCATCTTGAGAGTTATTGAACTCTTCTACAAGAGCTTCAACTGTTTGCCCACCTTGTGTATCCGCGTTTGGATGCCAATACTCCATTGTGATAGTATCGCCTTCCGCACTTTCTCCACCGGTCCCACATCCTGCTAAAACTCCTGCTAACCCAGTCGCTAATAAAACCTTACTCATTTTTTTACTCATCTTTTTTCCTTCTTTCTTCTAGTTTATTTAATCTCTATTGCCTGTACTTCATCATCAGCTGCAATTAATTCTTTTAAAGACTCTAGACCTTCTTCATTCGCTTTTATTTTCTCTAAAATATTGTCTGGATACCCTACATTGTCTGTTGTCTCTGCTTCAAAAAAGTGCAATTGATCGTTTATGAGACTTAAATAAACGTTCGAGCCTTTCTTCGCTACTCTGAAACGTGTTACTGCTGTAATCATTTCGCCATCCACATCAATAACCATCCCATAATTTGCTCCTAAGTTTTCAATGTGAGACACTGTTCCTTTGATTGTATTCTCTTCCGGCTCTGTAAATACATGGATAGACTCTGGTCGTATACCAACCTTCAATAATGAATGATTTAACCGGTCGAGATAATTTTTCCAGTTACTATACACCTTGATTGACTGGCTCCCAATTCGAACGGCTCCATTTTCGTAGGAACTATTCTCTATCACATTCATTGGAGGATTTCCAATAAACTGAGCCGTAAAAATATTCGCCGGTTTCCGGTAAATATTATCCGGTGTATCAATTTGTTGTAACTCACCAAAGTTTAACAACGCTATCCGATGACCAAATGTCATCGCTTCGATTTGATCATGCGTAACATAAACCATCGTCTGACCATATCGATCGTGAATATCCATTAAGGATTCTCTAGCAGAGACACGAAGTTGCGCATCTAAGTTGGAAAGTGGCTCATCAAGTAAAAAGACATCACTATCTTTTACCGTCGCTCGTGCTAAAGCAACCCGTTGTCTTTGACCGCCCGACAACTCTGAAGGCTTTCGATCTAAATAGTTTTCTAACTCTAAGACCTTAACGACTTCATCAAACCGCTCTTTAATTCTTTCATCTGGTACTTTATTTACCCGTAATCCATAAGTGATATTTTCTTCTGCTGTCATATGTGGATACAGTGCATAATTTTGAAAAACCATTGAAATATTTCGATCGCCGGACTCTATATCATTAACGACCTCTTCATTAAAGGCCAATTCGCCAGCCGTAATGTCTTCTAAACCAGCAATCATTCGTAAAATTGTCGATTTCCCACAACCTGATGGACCAAGTAAAACTAATCGCTCGCCACTATTCACAGTAAAATCCATGTCATCCATAATGACTGTTTCACCATAAGCTTTTTTTATGTGATTCAAATCTATTTTAGTCATAGTTCCTCCTATTTAATTCCTGAAGAAGTAAAAGCTCCAATAATATATTTTTGGAAAACAAGGTATAGTAGTAACGGAATACTCATTGTAACGACTGATACAGCCATAGCGACGGTAAAATCAGTGCCGCCCTCTGCTGAAATGAACATTTGTAGAGCAAGGGGTAAAGTGTAATTTTCAGCACTTGTTAAAATAATGTTTGGCCATACGAATTCATTCCAAGAGTTCACAAAAAACCAAATACCGACAGATGTAATCTGTGGACGAATCATCGGAAACACTAAATCTTTCATAATGCGCCAATCCCCGACGTTATCTAATTTTGCCACTTCAATCAGTGAATTAGGGATGGTTCTCATCGCTTGGTACATCAATAATATCCCTGTAGCATCAGCTACTTGCGGTAAGATCACTCCTAAAATATTGTCATTGATTCCCATACTTGCAAAGAGTAAATAATTAGGAATCATAGTGACAGTAAATGGGATAAAGATTGAGGAAATAAGAAGAAAATACCAAGCATTGCTCCCTTTAAAATCAAAGAATACAAAAGCGTAGGAAGCTAGATAAGAAATGGCCAATTTTAGTAAGGTAACGGAAGTTGCGATAATAAATGTATTCCCAATAATTCGAAACATTGGAAGTCGATCAAACAATGCCAGGTAATTTTGAAAGGTCGGATTTAAAGGAATAATATTTAATACGTTATTATAGACATCTTGTAAAGGACGAAATGACGTTCCTAGTGCAAAAAGAATAGGGAATAACCAGAAAATAACGATCAGAATAAAGACGATCATCCACATAATATTTACTGTCAATTTTTTAGTTTGCATAAAATACACTCCTCCTACTAAATCTTAGTAATATGAGCAACAAGAGTATAAAAATCAGAAGTGTCATAATGGAATAAGCGGAAGCGTAACCTGTATTAAATGTGACAAACGCATGATGGTATGATTCGTAAATCAAGTTACTTGATGCTTTATTAGGTCCACCCTGCGTGACCACTTGAATTGGCGTGTATACATATTGTAAGCCGGTCACTATTGTCATAATTAACACATATAAACCTGCAGACGATGACATTGGAATGACAATATCAATAAATATTCTAAAACTTCCAATGCCTTCTAATTTTGCACTCTCAATAATTTCTCGATCAATTCCAGCAATGGCTGCATATAAGTTAATAAAATGATAGCCAAAGACTTTCCACGCTGTAATTAAACAAATAACAAGAACAACTAAATTCTCTGATGTGGTCCAATTCGGAATTGATACATTGAACCAACCCGCTATTTCAGCAACTGGTCCTGAAGTTGGATTGAGTAACCAAGTATAAATCATTGAACCTACCACCATTGAAATAAAAGACGGTAAGAAAAAGGCAGATTTAAAGAAATCCTTATACCTTGGAATTAAAAACTCTAAAACAAACGCAAAAATGTAAGGCACTATAAAATTCACCACGAGCAAAATAATGATATAGATGACTGTCTGCCAAAATATCTTATAAAAATCACTGTCATTAAATAATTGAATATAATTACTGAATCCTACAAAGTTCTTTGTAGGACTAATCATATTCCAATCAAAAAAACTCAAATAAAAAGTATAGATCGTAGGCCAAAACATAAACAATCCAAAGAAAATAAAGGCCGGCAATAATAACAAGGCAATTTTCCAATTATTATTAATACTTTTCATATAAACACTCCTTCACCCCAAATTTTATCTAGAACATACTATAGAGTAAGATTGTAAATCCAACGTAAATTTCAAGTATAAAAGAAGTTAAAGAATGTAAACGCTGATTTACAATCTTCAACTTCTTTCAAGGCTGATTCTTAAAAATTAGTATTCTTCCATTGAAAAACTGTTTTCCATATGCTGGAGCCGGCATAGGTTTATAATAGAACATCTTTTATTTTTATCGGAACAGATAAATAACTTGATTATTAGAACATATGTTCTTATAATAAAAAGAAAAGAGGTGGTTCATATGGAAGAAGAAGTGGAAGTCGTTAAATTAACACCAGATGATTTAGGGTATAAAGATCGAGGGATTATGAAATGGCAAGGGCTTATTTTATCTGAACAAACGGAAGCCCTTAAAGCGATGCGCAAAGAGGAACAAGCAAACGAGCCTGCTCCCAAAGAAAAGCTGTCGGAAGAAGAAATTTCTGAAGTCTTACAATTGGCGTTTATCAAAAAGGCTCCAATTGCTATGCAGGCCGATATCATCAGAAACGGCCTTTACTATCGTGATTTACAATGTATGGTCCTTGGGTATGCGGATGATAAGATATACTTTAGACTCATTGATGGTCGTCAGGTGCAATGTGAGATGCATCAAATTCGACATGCAGCGTTTATGGATCCGTTGGAGTGGTATGAGAAAATATAAGCGTTAAGAAAGAAAAAGGCTGCAAAATCTTTAAGACTTTGCAGCTCCTTTAATCTTCCTCTCCTATAAACCGCACCTCTTGTTTTGGGATTGCAAATTGTATGCCGTGCGCTTTAAATTTTCCATAAATAAGATACCGAACATCACTTGGAATAATAAATTCATATTCATTGGCTTGGTCATCAATCCAAAACCAGACTTTCATTGAGATCGCGTATTCACCAAATTCCTCCACAAATACCTTGGGATCCGGCCGTTTCATCATCGTTTTCCATTTATTTTCACTGAGTTCATGCACCGCTTCCTTCATTAACTCTGTGGCTAAATGGAGATCGGTGCCATAGGGAACGCGTAAGCCGACCGTAATTCGAAGTGTCTTATCTGAATAAGAACGATTGATAAACTTTTCTTCTAAAAAATAAGCATTTGGAATCACGATTCGTTCATTTGCTCGCGTATGACCAATGGTATTTCGAATTTTAATTTTTTCAATATCAATAATCGTGTTGTCAATAATCACTCGATCGCCTACTTTAATCGGGCGGTCAAACAAGATAATGAGGCCTGAAATAAAATTATTCATTATATTTTGCAGACCAAAACCAATCCCTACACCAAGGACACCCGCAAATACCGTCAAACTCGTCAAATTAAAGCCGAGCGAATTCAAAGAAAAAAGAATGGCAATAAGCACAATAAAATAATGAAGTAAAGTATTAATTGTCGCCTGCAGACTTCTTTCAATGTTATAACGCGTATAGACACCGGCCAAAATAGTTTCCCGAAGGATATTAGAGAGTCTGAGTGCAAAGAACACAGAAAAACCTACAATCAAAATTAGAATGGGAGTGATGTTCGTGTCCCCTAAGACGAACAGGGTTTCGTACATCCAAGCCGTTTCGGATAAATAACTCAGCGCAAATACAGTCACAAAAAAGAAAGTCATCCAATTAAGAATTTTTGCCCAAATAACTTTTGCTTTTTCAGATTGGATGAAACGATTGCCTAGCTGTTTTACAGCCTGTCCAAGGATTAAGATGAGGCCGAGGAGAAAAATACCGACCAGCCAATAAAGAGGGGCACTCGGTGTGAGCTGGGTCAGCCTATTTATTAGTTCTTCCATAAGTTACCAGTCCCTTAATGTAAAGTACATATCAAAACAAGTATACCAAAAGCGAAAGAGCAATTCTTTTTTAATCACTTTCAATTGAATAAAGAAAAAGGCTCCAAAACGAGTTCATTTTGGAGCTTCTCTTTGTATTTGGCGTCTTTCTTGTGCAAAATTCATTTTGATGAAAGAAAGACGTTTTGACCTTAACGTAAAAAAATATAGAGGAGATAGACGCACTATCTCCTCTATAAATGAATTATATGGATTCTCTTCAGCACTTAACCATTTCACTTAAAAATTATTGGAAACGCAGTCCGCCGTCTGTAATAAAGGCTTGACCTGTCATATAGTCGGAATCTTCAGACGCCATAAAGGACACAACATTTGCGACATCTTCAGGCTCTTGTGTACGACCTAAAGCAATTTCATCCGCATACGAATTAAAGACTTCGCCGGGCTCTAACTCTTCATCCGAGTATTTACGGAAGCCTTCATCCAAGCGCTCCCACATGCCTGTATCGGCGATTCCTGGGTTGTAAGAGTTCACCGTGATTTGGTACTGCGCCAATTCTTTCGCGGCTGTATGGGTTAAACCGCGCACCGCAAATTTCGATGCTGAATAAACCCCTAACATGTCAAAGCCTTCTTCACCTGCGATACTTGAGGCATTGATGATTTTACCGCCGTTCCCTTGTTCTTTCATTTGCTCAGCGGCGGCTTGAATACCAAACAGGGTGCCTTTCACGTTAATGTCAAACACGGGATCCACATCTTCTTCTTTTAATTCCGTTAAAGGAGCCACTGCTCCTTCAATCCCTGCATTATTGATAAACACATCGACTGAACCAAATGTATCCACGGCATGTGCCACTAAATCGAATTGGTCGTCTCGCTTTGAAACATCTGTTACCTTATACGTAACATCCGCTCCCTCATTTTCAAATTCTTTCATGGTCTCGTTCAGCTTGTCTTCATTGATATCGGCTAAGACGATATTGAACCCATCTTTCGATAATCGCTGGGCAATTGCTTTACCCAAACCTTGTGCTGAACCTGTAATAACGGCTGTTTTCTTTCTCATAAATTAATCTCCTCCTTGTGTTGTTAAGTACACCTTAACAGAAGGAAAATATCGACGAAAGCGAAATCCCTCGAATCAGAGAAGATTATTTTAAAAGTTCAACTCTCGTTCCGAAATGGGCGTCTGGGTGAACTCGTAAAGCGCCTGATCGATTGTAAAAATGTCATAAATATTCATCTCAAAAAGCTTTGGGTAATCTTTTCTATAGTCATATTCATCGATAAATACACTTGCGATTGGCGAATGACCCTTCCAAAAAATCAGCACCAATCTATCCTCTATCCTTTTAAAATGAGTGCGCACCCCATCAATTTGTGAAACAACAGCAATCAATTCTTTAACCGTCATGTTTTCCAACTCCTTTATTTTTTCAAACAAAAAAGCACCACTCTAAATAAGTCGCGCTCGCAAAAGTTGGACTTATCTCTCAAGAAAATCTTGTTGGATGGAGCACCGTGCTCAATGAGTCGGTTGCTGAAGCTTCATCGGGCCAAATCCCTCC
>JBHWQC010000096.1:0-15506 GCA_043425375.1 Atopostipes sp. | reverse complement strand
GGTTAGATCAGGCAACTTTAGAGCTTCTTATTGAAAAAGAAGCCGTTGCAGAGGCCTTTGGGGAATTTATCAATAAAGAAGGCGAAGTGGTGTACAAATTATCCAACATCGGTTTGCAATCTTCTTCCCTAAAAAATATTGAACACAAAATTACTGTAGCCGGCGGGAAAGAAAAAGCCGTAGCCATTGAAGCCTATTTAAAGACTGCTCCATCGCATACTTGGCTGATTACAGATGAAGCAGCAGCAAAAGAGATTTTAAACGGGGGCAACCCTTTAAAATAAAAAAAGGTAAGATTTTCTTAAGGAGGAAATCATTTATGTCATTGAAAGTAGCAATTAACGGTTTTGGAAGAATTGGTCGTTTAACTCTACGTCGTTTACTAGAAGAAAATAGTGATTTAGAAGTAGTAGCTGTTAACGATTTAACAGATAACGACAACTTAGCGTATCTATTCAAATACGATACAGCTTTTGGAACTTTCCAAGGAGACGTTGAAGCAAAAGGCGACTCAATCGTTGTTGATGGTAAAGAAATTAAAGCATTTGAAGAACCAGATGCAAGCAAATTGCCTTGGGGCGACTTAGGAATCGATATTGTTTTAGAATGTACTGGTTTCTACACAAGCCTTGAAAAATCACAAGCACATATTGATGCTGGTGCAAAACGCGTATTAATTTCAGCGCCTGCAAGTGACGCAAAAATGATTGTTCACGGTGTAAACGAAGATGAGATTGAAGCGGATGACCAAATCATCTCAGCGGCTTCATGTACAACAAACTCTTTAGCACCATTAGTTAAAGTATTAAACGATAACTACACAATTAAAGCAGGAAACATGGTCACTGTTCATGCGTACACAGCGACACAAGCACTGCAAGACTCACCAAACAAGAAATTCAGAAGTGGGCGTGCAGCAGCACAAAACATTATTCCAGCTACAACAGGTGCTGCAAAAGCAATTGGTAAAGTTATCCCAGCAGTTGACGGTTTACTTGATGGTTCAGCACTACGTGTTCCTACAATTACAGGATCACACACAATCTTCTATTCATTACTAGAAGAAAGTGTAACAGTTGAAGAAATTAATGCAAAAATGAAAGAATTCTCAAATGAGTCATTTGCATACAACGAAGACCAAATTGTTTCTTCAGACATCATTGGCTTCCCTTCAGGTTCAGTCTTTGATTCAACTTTAACAGAAGTTCAAGAAGCAAAAGACGGTTCACAATTAGTGAAGACTGTTGCATGGTATGACAACGAGTACGGATTTGTCGCAAACATGGTTCGTACATTAGACCACTTTGCAAAATTAGACTAATCCATTTCAACAAAAATAAGAAGCTTTAAAAAAAGCGGGAAGCGATCGCGCTTCCTGCTTTTTTACTTTATACAGAATGAGGGGATTACATGGCTAAAAAATCAGTAAAAGATTTAGACTTAAAAGGTAAAAAAGTACTTGTTCGTGCAGATTTCAACGTACCCATGAAAGACGGTGAAATCACAAACGATAACCGAATTGAAGCGGCATTACCAACACTTGAATATATTATTGAACAAGGCGGAAAGGTAATTGTCTTTTCTCACTTGGGTCGAATTAAGTCCGAAGAAGACAAAGCGAAAAACTCACTGCGTCCAGTGGCAGTCCGCTTAAGCGAATTGTTAGGAAAAGAAGTGACTTTTATCCCTGAAACACGCGGGACAGAATTAGAAAATGCAATCGATGCTTTGGATGAAGGCGATGTGTTAATGTTTGAAAACACACGTTTCGAAGACCTAGACGGTAAAAAAGAAAGTGGCAACGATGCAGAATTAGGCCAATACTGGGCGTCATTAGGTGACGTCTTCGTCAACGATGCCTTTGGAACAGCCCACCGTGCCCATGCTTCAAACGTAGGTGTGGCTTCAAATGTGGAATCGGCGGCTGGTTTCTTGGTTCAAAAAGAAATCGACTTTATCGGCGGAGCTGTTGACAATCCGGAGCGTCCTTTTATAGCCATCTTAGGCGGCGCGAAAGTGTCTGATAAAATTGGTGTCATCGAAAACTTATTAGATGTGGCCGACAAGGTGTTAATTGGCGGCGGAATGGCTTATACGTTCTTCAAAGCTCAAGGCAAAGAAATCGGTACGTCCTTGCTTGAAGAAGACAAAGTCGAATTAGCGGGATCACTTATTGAAGAAGCAGGCGACAAGCTTGTATTACCAGTGGATACTGTCGTTGCACCTGAATTTGATAACGACGCCCCTTCACAAGTGGTCGAAGGCGATATCCCAGCCGACCAAATGGGTCTGGACATTGGTCCTAAAACCATTGAATTATTTAAAAAAGAACTAGAAGGCGCAAAAACAGTCGTTTGGAACGGTCCAATGGGCGTGTTTGAAATGTCAAACTTCGCCAAAGGAACGGAAGAATTATCGAAACTATTAGCTGACTTGGATGGCGCGACAACAATTGTCGGTGGTGGCGATTCAGCAACCGCTGTGCAACAATTAGGCTATGAGGATGACTTCAGTCATATTTCAACAGGTGGCGGGGCGAGCTTGGAATACTTAGAAGGTAAAGAATTACCAGGCATCGCAGCTATCACAGACAAGTAACAGCTAAAAAGTCAAAATATGTTTTAGAAAGGTGATATTGTGAGAAAACCAATTATCGCAGGAAACTGGAAAATGAATAAGACACTGTCTGAAACAGAAGCTTTTATTGAAGAGGTTAAAAACAACATCCCGTCCAATGACAAAGTGGATGCTGTAGTAGGAGCGCCAAATATTTTCACACAAAAAGTGATTGAACTGACGGAAGGCACAGACTTAAAAGTTGCTGCGCAAAACAGCCACTTTGAAGATTCAGGCGCCTATACAGGTGAAACAAGCCCAATGGCCCTGGCGGATATGGGAACAGACTACGTCATTATCGGCCACTCGGAGCGTCGTGAAATTTTTGGTGAAACAGATGAAGACGTCAATAAAAAAGCAAAAGCTGTCTTCAACCACAACATGGTGCCCATTATTTGTGTGGGGGAATCTTTAGACCAGCGTGAAAGCGGCGAGACGGACTCTTTTGTCTCAGGTCAAGTAGAAGCAGCATTAGACGGTCTTTCAGCGGAACAAGTGAAAAAGGTTGTGATTGCTTACGAACCTATCTGGGCGATTGGAACCGGACAAACAGCCACTTCTGAACAAGCCAATGAAACAATTGTCGGTATTCGTGAAACGGTTGAGAAATTGTACGACGAAGAAACCGCACAAGCTGTTCGTATTCAATACGGCGGTTCAGTGAAACCTGAAAATATTGGGGAATTGCTTGCCCAATCAGATATCGACGGCGCGCTTGTTGGTGGTGCAAGTTTAGAACCAGCATCCTTTTTAAAACTATTGGAGGCGGCAAACAATAATGAGTAAATCACCAGTTGCCATCATTATACTGGATGGCTTTGGATGGAGACAAGAGGACCACGGAAACGCGGTCAATCAAGCAAAAAAACCGAACTTTGACCGCTACTGGAATGACTATCCACATGCGACGATGAAAGCCTCTGGTTTAGCTGTCGGCCTGCCTGAAGGTCAAATGGGAAACTCTGAAGTCGGGCACACAAATATTGGTGCCGGCCGAGTAGTTTATCAAAGCATAACCCGCATTGATAAAGCTATTGCTGACGGTGACTTTGCCAAAAATGAAGTCCTGTTAGATACATTTCAGCATGTAAAAACACATGACTCGGCGCTCCATTTATTCGGCTTAGTCTCTGACGGAGGCGTGCATTCGCATATGCGCCAACTAAACGCATTTGTTCAAGAAGCGAAAAAGAATGGCGTGGAAAAAGTCTATATTCATGCCTTCACGGATGGACGAGACGTGGCACCAAATTCGGCAGCCGACTCGATTCAAGAATTACAAGACTTCTTAGCGGATGAAGAGCTTGGTGAAATTGCAACCGTAACGGGGCGTTTTTATGCAATGGACCGGGACAATCGCTGGCCAAGAGTTAAACGAGCCTATGATGCCATTTATCATGGCGTCGGTCACCAAGCGACAGATCCGGTACAAGCGGTGCGAGACAGTTATGCAGAAGAAATTTTTGACGAATTTATCGAGCCGATTGTTGTGACAAAAAATGGTCTGCCGGTTGCGACTGTAGAAGACAATGATGCCATTATTTTCTTCAACTTCCGTCCAGACCGAGCGATTCAATTATCACGTGCGATTTCTGAAGAAAGCTTCAGCGAATTTGACCGTGGCGACACACCAACCGGTACTAAATTAGTCACAATGACCAATTACACAGACGACATGGATGCAGACGTTCTCTTCCCGCCTGAGTACTTGGACAATGTGTTAGGACAAGTCTTATCAGATGCCGACTTGAAACAAGTACGTGTGGCTGAAACCGAAAAATTCCCGCATGTCACGTTCTTTATGAATGGCGGGATTCATGAGGAATTTCCAGGCGAGGAACGGATTTTGATTCCGTCTCCGCAGGTTGAAACGTATGACTTGAAACCGGAAATGAGTGCCTATGAAGTAGCGGATGCGTTAGTGGAAAAAATTGAAGAAGATGCATATGACGCCATCATCCTAAACTTCGCAAATCCAGATATGGTGGGCCATTCAGGTAAATTAGACGCCACGATTAAAGCAGTAGAGGCGACCGATGAGAACTTGGGCCGAGTAGTGGATGCCATTTTAGAAAAAGATGGACAAGCCATTATCTTTGCCGATCATGGAAATGCGGATACGGTGACAAATGACGATGAAACGCCACATACAGCTCATACCACTGTCCCGGTGCCTGTGATTGTGACGAAAAAAGGTTTGACACTGCGCGAAGACGGCAAATTAGCCGATGTTGCGCCTACTATGCTTGATTTATTAGGTATCGAACAACCGGCTGAAATGGATGGAAAAAGCTTAATTGTTAAAGAGTAAGTCGTTTTATTTAAGGGTTTAATTGTTAAAAACTATTATACAAAACAAGGAGACAAATGACATGCCAAAAATTATTGATGTTATTGCACGCGAAGTACTAGATTCACGAGGAAATCCAACAATCGAGGTCGATGTTCATACAGAATCAGGTGCTTTTGGTCGCGGAATGGTTCCATCTGGTGCTTCAACGGGTGAACACGAAGCGGTAGAATTACGTGACGGTGACAAGGATCGTTACCTAGGTAAAGGGGTTCTTAAAGCAGTTGAGAACGTCAACTCTACCATTGCGGAAGCAATCGTTGGTTTAGATGTTCGTGCACAAGAAACAATTGATAAAGCTTTAATTGATCTTGACGGCACACCAAACAAAGGAAACTTAGGTGCAAACGCGATTTTAGGTGTTTCAATTGCGGTTGCTCGTGCTGCAGCAGAATACTCAGGCCTACCATTATACCAATATTTAGGTGGATTCAGTGCAACTTTACTGCCTACACCAATGATGAACATTGTAAACGGTGGTTCCCACTCGAGTGCACCAATCGCCTTCCAAGAGTTCATGATTTTACCAACAGGTGCACCTTCATTTAAAGAAGCGCTACGTTGGGGAACTGAAGTCTTCCACGCACTGCAATCTTTATTAGATGCTCGTGGTTTGACGACAGCTGTTGGTGACGAAGGTGGATTCGCTCCTGAATTTGAAGGAACAGAAGATGCAGTAGAAACCATTTTAGAAGCTATTGAAAAAGCAGGTTTGAAACCAGGAGAAGATGTGTACCTTGGCTTTGATATTGCCGCTTCAGAATTCTTTGAAGACGGCGTATACAACTACGCAAAATTCGAAAGTGAAAATGCACCAAAACGTACACCAGAAGAGCAAGTGGACTATCTAGAAGAATTAGTCAACAAGTACCCAATCATCTCAATTGAAGATGGTATGGACGAAAACGACTGGGACGGCTGGAAAACATTAACTGAGCGTTTAGGTGACAAAGTTCAATTGGTTGGGGACGACTTATTTGTAACCAATACTGAAAAACTAAAACAAGGTATTGACACAGACACGTCAAACTCAATCCTAATTAAAGTGAACCAAATCGGAACACTTTCAGAAACCTTTGCAGCCATTGACATGGCGAAGAAAGCCAACTTCACAAATGTCATTTCACACCGTTCGGGTGAAACAGAAGACACAACCATTGCAGATATTGCAGTTGCAACAAACGCTGGTCAAATTAAAACAGGTTCTGCTTCACGTTCAGACCGTATGGCGAAATACAACCAGCTCTTACGAATTGAAGAGCAACTTGGTGAAACAGCGCGCTATGCAGGATTTGACGCATTTTACAACCTGTAATTTGTAAAATCAAGTTATCTAGTCTTTAAATCAACAACCGCAAGGAATCAATCTTATTTTGGATTGGTTGCTTGCGGTTTTTTCATTATGATGGAGCGGGTAGAAGTGTTTGTTCTTGTCAAAATGCATTTTCACAAGAATTAAGGAGGAAGTTACGTAAATCTAATAAAGTAGTGCCATCATTTAACGAGGTACTAAGAACGATATAACAGCAGACAATATTTTTACCCATATGGGTTGACTCAGAAGCGATTAATGCATAAAATGGCAGTAGATGGACAGAAAGCGCTATTATGCCTAATCTGCAACTTGAGAAGTCATCACCAAAAAGGAGCTTTTTATTATGAGTAAAGCACTAATGAAACAAATCAAGTTAGGTATTTTATCCTTGTCAGCTTTAGGATTGTTAGCTGCCTGTGGTGATACTGGGACGACAGAAGACCCAGTGACAGACCCGGCAGTGGAAGACCCAGCAACTGATCCTGCAGAAGATCCAATTGAAGATCCAGCGGGCGAAGAGGATGCAGGCGGCGGAGCGTAAGTCTATTTAAAACCAAGAACGGATTTTGTTGAACTTATGAAATAAAAACATTCGATGACTCTCAAGCGTTGAATTGACCCAAAGAACTATGGGTCTAGCTGAATGGAAAATGAATGCAATAGAAAACCACCAATTGATGCAAACAGTCAGTCGGTGGTTTTTCTTTACAATGGAACGAACGATAGAAAGTAAGGAGGAAAAATCTAATGGGGAAAAAATTGAGCACAGGAATGCTTTCGCTCTTGACCGTTTTATTGCTGGCAGCTTGTACGGGAGAGCCAGCGGTAGAAGATCCGGCCACTGAACCGCTTGAAGATCCAGTAGAAGATCCCGCAGATCCATCCCTTGATCCAGCGGAAGAGGAAGAAGACCAAAGTGAGCAGGATATGGAAGGTCCAGGGGCAGAAACCCCTTAAGCAGTAAACCACCGATGGAAGAGCAAGCTCCTCGGTGGTTTTTGCTTTGAATGACGTTAATAATTAAGGGGTATATTTTGACTTGAACGACTGTCTATTTTAAAATTTATATGGATGAAAAAGGAGGAGAACGAAGAAATGAAGAATGGATTAATGAAAAAAATGAGTTTAGGTATCGTCTCTCTATCAGCCGTTGTCTTGTTAGCCGCTTGTGGGGATACAGGCACAACAGAAGAGCCTGCCACACAAGATCCAGCCGTTGAAGAACCTACAACCGACCCGGCAAACGAGGATACTACAACAGAGGACACTGCAACTGATGACACTACAACAGGTGATACGCAACAAAGCGCAGCACCGGATACTTCAAATGGCATCTATAATGTCGATTTTGCAGTGACTCTAGAAGAGGCTACTCAAAGCTTTTTGGACACATTTGGTCAAGATGTGAATATTGATACCGTTGAATTTGATGACGACCGAGGGAACTATGAATACCAAATCTCTGGCTGGGATGCTGAGAATGATTACGAATTGGATGTGGACGCTACAACCGGCGAAGTCAACGAACAAGAAACTGATAGTGACACAGAAGCCGACCATACCATCGAATTCGACAATATTATTTCTCCAGAGGAAGCGATGGA
Source organism: Atopostipes sp. (assembly GCA_043425375.1). Lineage (GTDB taxonomy): Bacteria > Bacillota > Bacilli > Lactobacillales > Carnobacteriaceae_A > Atopostipes. The sequence continues at coordinate 7,621 of JBHWQC010000096.1, read as the reverse complement.
GGTTGCGGTTGAAGCTTCCGGTTCAGATTTGATTGAAGGTTGGACGATTGATGATGAAGATGGTTTGACGGTTTATGAAGTAGAGATTGAAAATGGCGACGACGTCATCATGGATGCGGCAACAGGCAGCGTTATTCCAGACAATTAATTTTTAGCACTTAAAGGTCACCTTCGGAAATGGGAAAGCCTTTTTTAATAAAAAAGCACAAAAAAGACACCTGCTGTATAAAATAAGCAGGTGTCTTTTTAAACCAAATCGATAAAAGCTTAATTTAATAATTCAGGATACAACTCTTCAATCGGTTTTTGGTCATTAATTAAGTCATCATCTGGTGAGAGACTTTCTTTCATGCGTTTCATTTGATAAGCAAAAGCTCCTAGAAGAAGAGCGGTTATAGCTAAACTAATCCAGTATGAAATTTGCATTGGCAGACCAAATCCAATTTGTTCCGTTAAAAGGTAAAGGATAACCATATACAGCATAAACACACCGGGTGCTAATGCCACGTGGTAGTTGCGGCCTTTTAAATATAAGTAAGAGGCACTTACAAAGAGAGCGATAACTGCTGTGGCTTGGTTCGCCCAGTTGAAGTATCTCCAAAGCAAGTTGAAATCAATAAACATCAACGCTGCACTAATCGCAAAAAGTGGAATAGCAATAATGAAACGATTTCTGTAGGTGGCTTGTGGCATCTTGATGTAGTCTGCAATTACCATACGTAAACTACGAAATGCTGTATCCCCAGATGTAATTGGCAAAACAATGACACCTAAAATAGCGATTGTTCCACCCAATGTACCAAGAAGAGTATAAGCAATTTCGCTTACGGCTAATGAGGCAGTACCTGAAGCAATAATATCCGCTAACGTTTGTCCTTGGAATAAAGCCATCGCTGCAGCTGCCCAGATCATCGCAATAACACCTTCAGTAATCATGGCGCCGTAAAAGACGAAACGTCCTTCTTTTTCATCTTCCACTGTACGTGAAATAATCGGACTTTGTGTCGCGTGGAAACCAGACATCGCACCACAAGAAATAGTGAAGAACAGTCCTGGAATAATCGGTGCATTATTTGGATGCATATTTGCTAAGGATAACTCTGGAATATTCGTAAAGTTTCCACTTGTAAAGAGGGTAATCCCAACCCCTGCACAAGCAAGTAGTAAGATTGCACCAAAAATCGGGTAAATACGTCCAATAATTTTATCAATGGGTAAAACGGTGGAGAGTATATAGTAAATAAAAATTAAAGCAACCCATCCCCAGTGACCTAAAAATCCATCCGTGATACCAGCTAGTAAAGAACCAGGCGTTGTAACAAAAACCGTTCCTACTAACAATAATAATAGCGCCGTAAAGATATTAACCACATGTTTCATACCTTTACCAATATACTTTGTCGCAAGTTCCGGCAAGTGAGCGCCGTTGTTTCTTAAAGAAATCATGCCTAAGTAATAATCATGCACGGCACCCGCAAAAATATTTCCAATCACAATCCAAATAAATGCGACGGGTCCATAAAGCGCGCCCATAATTGGACCAAAAATTGGTCCGGTTCCTGCAATATTCAGTAACTGAATCAACCAGTTCTTACTTTTTGACATGGGAACATAGTCACTGCCATCTTCTAAGACATGTGCAGGTGTTCTGCGCTCGGGTTCTACGCCAAAGTTCTTAATAATGACCTTCGAGTAGAAGACGTAGCCTAAAATCAACAATATAATACCGCCAATAAATGAAAACAAATTCCTCACTCCTTCTAATAGTTTGTAATTAGACAGCTGTCTAATTACAGAGTTATCATAGCACTGAAAACGCTTTTACGCAACTGAAAACGGAAGATATAATTATTTTTTGAAATCCTTAAATAGAATAGAAATCCAACATTCTTTATGTTATTCTAAAGAATGAAGAGTGAAGAAAGGGGACCCCTATCATGTATAATTTATTCGTCAATTTAATGCTGATTCTATCTATCTTTTCGATTATTGTGATTGCGATTCAACCTACAAAAACCAAAAGCTCATCGAACGCGTTTATGGGCGGGAGCGAGTTATTTACCCAACAAAAAGCACGAGGGTTTGAAGCCTTTTTAATGAAAGTAACTGTTGGCTGCTTGATTTTGTTTTTTGTGTTGGCTTTAACTTTAAGAGCTATTTAATGAAAAAATAGATAATGTAAAAGATCAACCTATCTCTATGCTCCAATTGACAGATAGGTTTTTTCTATGCCCAAAGCAACTAAACGAAATATTAGTGATACAGGGGTATCTGGTGTAAAATAAAGAAGAACATGATGAAAAGGTGGATGAGAAAGTGAAAGAAAGTCGTACGTATCAAAAAAATGGTCCAAAAGCAGTGATTTTATTCCATGCCTTTACCGGCACACCAACAGATGTCTCCAGTGTAGGAAGAGCCTTAGGACGTGAAAACTATACCGTATTGATGCCGACTTTGGATGGCCATGGGGAAGACGATCCCGATGTACTGTTGCAATATGGCATCCAAGACTGGGTGAAAACAGGCCGTGAAGCTTATCAAACTTTAGTGGATGATGGGTTTACTGATATCTCCGTCTTTGGTTTATCTCTTGGCGGCATTGTCGCCACCGATGTGATGTTAAACAACAAGGTCCAAAGTTATGGCACCTTTTCGTCGCCGGTGATTGCTGGCCGCAATTCTAACGTGCCGGAGAACTTTTGGATGTGGTACAAGTTCAAAAAGAAAAAACTCGGCGTCGATGAAGCAACGATTGAAGCAAGCAAAGCAGAAGTGATGGATAAACTTGACACCATTCTCGAAGGCATCAACGACCATGTACGCTCAATGATGGAAAAATATCCAACCGTCGAATTGCCTGTCTTTATCGCTCAAGGCGGTCAAGATGAAATGGTCGATGCTAAGATAGCCAAAATATTTAGAGACAAGCTAGAGAAGGCGGACGTGGATTTCCATTGGTATGAAGAAGCACCACATGTAATTACAACCGGCCGGGCCGGAAAAGAAACGCAAAAAGATTTACTCGCTTTTTTAGAAAAACATGCATAAAAGCACAAGAAAGTAGAATGGAGGGATGTAAGTAGTGACAAAAGAAAAGAAGCAATTAAAAGAGAAGATTCTTAAGTACATGGAAAAAGAAGGCCAAGACAGCTACTATGTCAATACAATCAGTGAGGGGTTAGGCCAAAATTCTTCCGAAGGGTTTAAAGAAGTCGTTAAAGCACTCGCTGCTTTGGAACGGGATAAAAAAGTCTTTTTAACGCCAGACGGGCAGTTTAAATTACAAGAAGAAGACCCAAGTTTTATCGGACGATTCAGCGGCACAGAGCGCGGGTTTGGTTTTGTCGATATTGAAGACTATGACAAAGACATCTTTATCGCCCCGGATAATGTAGGCACGGCTTTAAATGGTGATTTGGTTCGTTTGGAAATCAATAAAGAAGCCCAGCCTTGGAATGATCGGGCGGCTGAAGGGCAGATTGTTGAAATTATGGAACGCGGTACGACACAAGTGGTCGGCGAGTTTCATGCCTATTCAGATGCGGAAGTTAAAGAGTACAAGCTATATGGCTATATTCAGCCCGAAGAGCGTAAGCTGAAACATTTAACGATCCAAATCGGCATGAATGGCTTGCGCCCGGTGGAAGGTCAAATTATTTTAGCGGAAATTACGCAATACGCCCGCTATAAAGATGAAGATTTGCAGGCGATTGCGATGCAAATTATTGGCCACCGGGATGACCCAGGTATCGACATTTTAACCATTGCTTATAAACATGGGATTGATCCCGAGTTTCCACAAGAAGTGTTAGAAGAAGTGCAAGACATTCCAGGTGAAGTCCTGCCAGAAGAGCTGGAAGGGCGCCGGGATTTGCGCGGGGAAAAAATCGTCACTATTGACGGGGAAGATGCCAAAGATTTGGATGACGCGATTCGTGTCTTTAAAAAAGACAATGGCAACTTCCACTTAGAAGTGCATATTGCGGATGTGGCGCATTATGTCCAGCAAGGAACAGCGATTGATGAAGAAGCGTATGAGCGCGGGACGAGTTCATATTTAATTGACCGTGTGATTCCGATGCTGCCGCAACAACTGTCAAACGGCATTTGTTCGCTGCATCCGAATGTGGACCGCTTAACCTTGACGGCAGAGATGGAAATCAACCCGCGCGGAAACGTGGTCAATTATGACATTTACCCAAGTGTCATTCAATCCTACCGCCGCATGACCTATACGGATGTGAACCGCATTGTCGAAGACCAAGATCCGGCGATGATGGACAAGCATTCGGATTTAGTCGAAATGTTCCAGACGATGGCTGAGCTCCACAATATTTTAGAAAAGAAACGGATCAATAATGGGGCGTTGTCCTTTGATTCCAACGAGTTGCACTTTACTTTGGATGAAAATGGCAAGCCGACCGATATTGAAATTGAAGTGCGCGGCATTGGCGAGCGGATGATTGAATCCTTTATGCTGGCGGCCAACGAAACGGTCTCAACGCATTATTCCAAACAAGAATTGCCAATTCTTTACCGAGTACACGAACAACCCGATGAGTCGAAAATGCAAAACTTTATCGAGTTTGCTTCGGCTTTAGGCGTGCGCGTGAAAGGGAAAAAGGAAGACATTTCACCCAAAACACTGCAAGGCATTTTGGATGAAGTAGAAGGCGAAGTGTACGAACAAGTGGTGAATACGTTGATGCTGCGCTCGATGCAAAAAGCGCGCTACGACGTCAATCCTTTAGGCCACTATGGCTTGGCGACCGAGTACTACTCGCACTTTACGGCACCGATTCGCCGCTATCCCGACTTAATCTTGCATCGTTTGATCCACTATTATGATGAAGTGGGCACCAGCAAGAAAGACATCAATTACTGGGAAAAACAATTGCCGGAAATTGCCGAAGAAACGTCACTGGCTGAACGCCGGGCCATTGATGCCGAACGTGAAGTGGAAGACTTGAAGATGGCTGAGTATATGGTCGATAAAGTCGGGCAGGAATTTGATGCCTTAATCACGTCGATTACCAACTTTGGCATGTTTGTCCAGGTCGAAGAAGTCGTTGAAGGGCTCGTGCATATTTCAACGATTAAAGATGATTATTACGAATACAACGAGCGCGGCATGATTTTAGTCGGCCAGCGCACCGGACGACAGTTCCGAATCGGGCAAAAGGTCCGCGTGAAATTAGTGAATGTCGATGTGGATCAATACGATATTGACTTTGAGTTGATGGATGAGCCGGAAAAAGAAAAGAAAAAACCGACGAAAAAAGATTTTGAAATTCGTCAAATTGAAAAGACGCGGAAGAATCGTCGTCGAGGACGCCGACAGAAGCGTAAAAAAGACTAGATAGAATGGAAGGTGAGTGCATTGTCCAAAACGAAACATCAAAACCCGACAATCGCTCAAAACCGAAAAGCAAGACATGATTATGACATCTTAGAAACGATCGAAGCAGGCATCGTTTTAAAAGGGACGGAAATCAAATCTATCCGCAATGGACAGATTAGTTTGCAGGATGGTTTTGCAGGCTTTCGAGGCGAAGAGTTGTGGTTGTATAATGTGCATATTCCGCAATTCAAGGAAGGCAATCAGTTTAACCATGATCCGCTGCGCACTCGAAAGCTGTTGTTGAAGAAGAAAGAACTCAAACGGTTAATGGGTTTGACCCAACAGGCCGGACATACCTTGGTGCCGCTGAAAGTGTATATTAAAAACGGCGTCGCCAAAGTATTAATCGGTCTCGCGCGCGGGAAGAAACAATACGACAAGCGAGAAACGATTAAGCGTAAAGATCAGCAACGCGATATTCAGCGGGCATTAAAAGATCGGTACAGTTAATTATTGAAAAACGCAACTTTTCCAATGAGATTGAATGGAAAAGTTGTGTTTTTGCGTTTTATTGGGAGTTTGTTGATTTCGGTTCGTTGAGAAGGGTCTCATCGAACTGAAAACTCCGTTCGTTCCGTTGAGAGGCGTCTTGACGGAACCAAATAGAATTTCGTTCCGTTGAAAATAGTCTTGCCTGACCGAAACAGCAGTTCGTTCCGTTGAGACGGCTCTTAAGCGAACCAAAATAATTTTCATTCGCGCAAGACACTTTTCACGTGTACGAAAGAGGTCTCGTCAAAATTATTCACATCACCCATTCTTAGGTGTATGATATATATAGTTAGACATGAGGAAAGCAGATGAAAGAAGAAATCAAGTCTTTTTTCAAAGGGGATTAGCTTGTCAATAAAAAGTATTTGAATTGTAAGGTCTGGGGATGAGGTTAAGTCTCTTATCTCGTCTGGCTTTTTGGAGCCTTCCATATGTATGGGCTAGGGGAGCCGTTTGAAAGTTGGGTGAGTATTTTTTATTCTCTTTCATCCCATGGATTGACTTGTATTACCGCTTTGTTTGATACAAAAATAAGTTAAAAAGTTTACTGTTCATTTAAGACCATATAGGGAGGGTAAAATGAATAACAAGAACGAACAAAAGAAAGTAAAAAAACAGTTTTGGACTGCATTTGCTCTATTTATGGGAATCGTTGCCATCTTAATCCTTAGTTTTCTCATATTAAGTACTTTAAATTTCTTTGGTTAGAAAGGATAGTTAGGTTTTGAAACCCAACGTAAAATATTGAAAGTAGGGAAGTAGATGGATAAAAAAGAACTTCTAAAAGGTAAAGGATTTGTCTATACCGGTGTCTATCTTTTATTAGTGATTATAACCCTCATAATTGTAATAGGGTTTTTATCTCTATTGTATTTTAGCTTTCGAAATGCTTAAACATCGATCCAGTTACAAAAAAGATAATGACTATTAGATGATAATATGAGAAGTGACCGTATTTGCGAGGTGGTAATTAATGAATAGGCTATTTTGGACACTCTTTCAATTGGCTATAGGAATCCCTTTTTACTATTTTCTAGATTATACTCTTGGTGATTGAAGAAAGAAGAATAAAAAAGATGAGTAGCTATTAAATAAGAGGAGTATTTTTTGTCAGAATAAAACGAAACTCTGGATTTATGGGAATTGGTTCTAGAATAACAGTCTCTGTCCATGATAAAAAAGCTTCCTCTTTTAGTTTAAAAGGAAGCTTTTCCAAAAAGAAGATTGTTCAAAATACTCGAAAAATAGAATCAAATACCTTTTCTACTTTAAAATTGTAAATCAGGATTCTTTTCTAAGACATCGTTTAAATGGGTGCGAATAGTGTTTGCTGAATGCTTCATTTTATTTTTTTCTGAATCATTTAAAGGAATTTCAACAATGTTTTGTATGCCTTCGCTATCCACAATCGCAGGTGTACCGATATAAAGATCTTTTTCACCGTATTCGCCATCTAAATAAACAGACAAAGGAAGAACCGCTTGTTCGTTATTTAAAATTGCGCGTGTGATACGAGCCAGTGAAGCGGCGATTCCGTAAAAGGTTGCGCCTTTTTTCTCAATAATTTCGTAAGCCGCGTCTCGGACGGAGAAAAACAGTTTGACAAGCGCTTCTTCATCTGTTTCCGGATTGTTATTGAGCCATTCAATAATTTGAAGACCGGCCACATTCGCGTGGGACCAGACAGGGAATTCCGTATCTCCATGTTCACCGATAATATAACCGTGA
>JBHWQC010000095.1:0-2806 GCA_043425375.1 Atopostipes sp. | reverse complement strand
GGACCAAAACGTTCTTCTGCTTCGCTAACCACTTTTTTCCAGCCCTCTTCATCGGTGACATCATGTTCGATGAAGAGCGCATTTTCGCCTAATTTTTCAGCTAACGCTTGCCCTTTTTCAGCATTCACATCGGTAATCACTACTTGAGCACCTTCGTCAATAAACCGTCGCACATGCGCTTCACCCATACCAGCCGCTCCACCTGTAATAATCGCTACTTTATCTTCTAATCTGTTCACAATATTTTCCTCCTGTTTTTGTGAAATGAATAACTAGCTTTATTATAATGCATTAAAGAATAAATGAACAGGAATAAATAAACTCTTATCATATCAATAACCGTATTGTATGAAAAAATTAAGCCTAGGGACTAAGTCTATTCTTCCTAAATCGGTTCGCCAGTATTGAACTAGAAAAGTAAACAATGAAAAACCATATGGGTTCTCCTTGTAGTTAACTCACCACAAATCATTAGAAAGGACGAACACATATGGCTCATAAACAGTTTACCAAAGATGACATGTTTGGATAGAGAAATATTTCCTTACGAGTGTCAGAAAATCTAAGGTCAGAGAATCAAAAAATGAATCTTTTAGTTCATTTGTTAGTAGCTCTTTTTAACGAAATCTTACCTCTTATCTTCTCTAACATCTAGCCTATACGTAATAACTGTAAAGACGACCGTAAGTCTTTAGTTATCCTATAGAAGACTCTTAAAATTAAACTGTTATAAAGTCATTAGAAAGCGACTGAAAGAAGCTATACGAGGCCTTGCAAAGGCCGAAGTATATTCCTGGTCCTTTACAGACACATAAAGGGGTTTTCCTTCCTGTTTCGCGCACAACTGTTCAAATTTCGCTTTAAATAAATACAAGGTTTCCTCGATAAATTCGCCGTCCCTTACATAGACATACTGGTTTTCAAGCTTTTCGTAGAGTTCCACTAAAAACACTTCAAATTCGGTCGGCTTTAACGCCTTATTATTTTGCTGATTGTATACTTCACAAACCTTTTCATGTGGCACATGCTCATATAGATTCGTTAATGCACATACATAATCCACTCTACTCTTCATATCGCCAACCCCTTCAACATGACAAATTTTCAACTTTAGATTACGCTAATCATACGTCATTATATTGTGAATAACAATACAATATTCAACAAAATAAACAAAAATGTGCTTTTGTCTTCTCTTAAAACAAATGTTACTTTCTGCGCTGAAAATACCTTTACTTATAAATCCGTTCCTGCTATATTTATTATAGGTTTTGAAAACGCTGTCAAAATATAGAAAGGCGGGATAGATAAAATTCCATTGTTGATTAGTGCTTCTCATTTACTGTCAAAGGCTATTCTATTATACTTAGGAGGTTTGTATGTTTAATACGAAATTATTCCCAATTCTACCCACTCTGCTGGCTTCTGTCGCTCTTCTCTCCGCTTGTGCTGGAACGGATACGACTATTAACGAAGAGTCCCCACAGAATCAAGACCAAGAACAGGAACAAGTCGAAACCACGGAGACAACAGGCACATCAGAAAATACAGATACTTCAGAGACCATCAGCTTAGCTGTCCTTGGAACAACAGATATTCATGCGCATTTATTGCCTTACGATTATATGAACGATGAAGTTGAAGAATCCATCGGGCTCTCGAAGGTATATACCTTGGTCGAGGAAGCTCGTGAGGAGTTCGACCACACTCTACTTGTAGATAACGGCGACATTATTCAAGGAAGTATCCTTGGCGACACGCAAGTAGATGTCAATCCAGTAGCTGAAGATGAAACGCACGTTGTTATGGAAGCTATGAATGAAATGGGCTATGACTCGGCCACACTCGGTAATCATGAGTTTAATTTTGGCCTGGACTTTTTAAATGGGACGATTGCGGATGCAGAATTTCCCTGGTTATCGGCTAACCTCGTGGAACCTGGAACAGAAACGCCCGTTTATGACCCTTATATACTTGTTGAAGATGAAATAAACGGCAACCCACTGACTGTAGGAGTGATAGGGTTTGTACCGCCTGGAATTATGGGCTGGGATGCTCAACATCTCGAAGGCGAAGTTGAAGTGCTTGATATGGTAGACGCAGCTGAAATGTATGTGCCAGAAATGATCGATGAAGGGGCAGATTTAGTCATTGCGGTGGCCCATTCTGGAATTGATGATGGCGACGATCAAAGTGACAATGCGGCGATTCCTTTAAGTGAAGTCGAAGGCATCGATGGCATGATTCTCGGACACAACCACGGTCATTTTCCCATGGAAGGCGAGTATGAAGCTATTGAAGGGATAGATGTTGAGGCAGGAACCATTAATGGTGTGCAAGCGGCTATGCCCGGCTCGTGGGGATCGTACTTAGGTGTTTTAAGCTATGATTTAACCTTTGAAGATGGGGAATGGCAGATTGAATCGGGCGCTTCTGAAATTCGCAGCACGGAAGAGGCTGAATCCCACGAAGCGATTGAAGAGATTGCCCAGGAGGTGCATGAAGAAACCGTCGAATACGTCAACAGCCCTGTCGGTGAGCTCGCTGAAACGGCCCATACTTACTTTGCAAGAGTGGAAAGTAATGAAGTGGTTCAGCTCGTCAATGATGCGCAGCTAGCATATACTGAACAGTTAAAAGAAGACGGGGAATTTGAAGAAGACCTCCCGATTCTGTCAGCAGGTGCGCCATTCCGTGCCGGACGAGACGGCGAATACACCTATATCAGCGAAGGTGAAATATCCATTGGAGACATGAATGATGTCTATGTCTATCCAAACACCTTAGTGATTGTCGAAGTGAATGG
>JBHWQC010000094.1:0-9117 GCA_043425375.1 Atopostipes sp. | reverse complement strand
TGATAAATGGAAGCCACTGTATGTCCTACATTTCGACTGCCGGAGTGAATCAGTAAATATACTTTACCGGAATCCGTCGCCTCGAGGCTTACAAAATGGTTGCCGCCGCCTAAAGATCCGATCGATTCGTAAAAGGTGTCGTCTTCCAATTGATCGGCCACTAAAAACTCGCCGCGCTTGACCATCGGCGCCTGTTGGTATTTGTTGTGCCGCTTGAAACCTAAAGGCACATTTTGGCGCACATTGCGATCGAACTGTTTCAAAAATTTCTTATCCGATGCCTCTTTTTTATTGATTTCCAGTTCTGTCACATTTACACCGCAGCCAATATCCACGCCAATAAAATTGGGCACCACCTTGTCAGCAACCGTCATGGTCGTCCCAACCGTCGAACCCTTCCCGTAATGCACATCCGGCATAAAACGAAAAGTACTGTCGGCAAACTCTTCGCGGTCCATCATCGCCTGAATTTGCTGATAAGACGATTCATCAATGTCGGGATTATATACAAGCGCTTCATTGTACTTGCCGGCAATTTGAATGGAATTTGTCATAGCCTTCACTCCTCCTAAATCTCTTCTTCCTTATTGTAACGCATTTGACACGGGATTTCACTAAGACCTTTTCTTCAAAAATGAAAGACAAAAAAGCCGGCAACAAGCATCAAAACTTGTCGCCAGCTTTTGTCTGGATTAAAACTTATTCTTCATCTTCAGAAGGTTTATCGCCAAACCAAGGATCATCGCTAAATTCTGCTGAGTTATAGCCAAGAGCATTTGATAATTCGAGAATCCAACTGTCTTCGCGATTCTCTGAATTTAAAAGCGAATAATCGTCTTCTAATTCTTGATGCACTTTGACTAAATCACCACTAATCGGCGCTACAATTTCAGTAACGGCTTTTGCGCCTTCGACACCAATTAAGTTGTCGCCCATTTCTACATGGTCTTTAAATTTTGGCAATTCAACAAACATCACTTCTCCGACATCGTCTTGACCTTTTTCAGACAACCCAATGCGGAAGTTCTCGCCAACCTTTTCAATCCATAAACCTTCTTTCGTATACTTCACTGTCATTTCAAGCTTCCTTTCAACCTATGCTAACTAATTTTGGTAATTTTTCTTTTTAGAATCACTTCGTCTTCTTCGTCTGGATAGCCAGACCAGTCAGACTTCTCTACTTCTTCTTTTTTCTGCAACTTGGTTTCATACTCATACACCGACAACCCATTTTTGATTTCAAAATACACGGCATTGATCAAGGCCCCAAGTAGCAGAATAATGTTTGAAATATATAAAAACAACATTAAGACGATAAAACCGCCAAGGGTCTGATTCGCGACGGCATCCCCGCCCATCAGCTCGGCAATCAAGGAGAAAAACTGCGTCATTAAAAAGAGACCGATCGTCATGAAAATAGCGCCAGGTATCGAATATTTCCACTTTAAATGGTGGTTGGGTACTAAATCATACACAATCATACCTACCGCAAGTAAAATAACGGGTAAAACAATCCAGCGTAAATTCAAGAGGATTTCGGCAAAAGGAAATTCAATCCCAGTGAATTCATAAATGAATGTCAAGATTTGTTCACCGAATACAAAGGCGAATACAGTCGAAGCAACAACAAGCAAGATGGCAACCATTACTAAAAGAGATAAAATTCGAGCAATAATAAAATTCTGATCATCCCTGGTTCCATACACTTCATCCAACACGCGTCTTAACGTATTGAACACTTTACTCGCCGACCAAATCGCGGCTAAAAGACCAAAGGAAATGGCCCCCCCGCCACCTGCACTGTCTAAGTAGCCCGTAACAATCGGCATCAAAAATTCATTGACATCTGCCGGAATCGACTGTTCCATCAAAGCAAGTACTTCTCCCGTTTCAAAGGGTAAAAGGGGGATGATATTCGCAACGACCAGTAAGATTGGAATCAATGACAGCAACAGAAAATACGCCATCTCCGCTGCTCCTTGCATCACCGAGGCACGATTCCAATTGTCCATGATGATTTTTACCACATCGATAAAACTATTTTTTTTCGTCAGGTTTGTGTCCATAGGAAACCTCCTTTATTTCAACCCCTACAGTTGGAATTTATTTATGTAAATTATAGTCAGCAAGAATCGATTGCACCGCATCCTCAATCGATAAAGCCGTCCCTTTCTTTTGTTTTAAATTGGTCACTTGATAGTGTCGGTCATCTTCCCCTTGGTAGATTTCACCAATTACTTTGTCGTCCACCATCACTTGTAAATCCGTTACCACATCACTATCTTTTTTTGTAGCTACAATACTGACTTCTTGATTTTTCTTTTTACGCGCCATCTTCTCACAACTTTCTACTTTAAATTCTCTACACTAAGAATACGTTAAAGGACGGTTTGAAGCAAGAAAAAAAGCCCCTGAAGAATTCTTCCCCAGAGACTTTTCTTTTTATTGTCCTTTGATTAAATCGGCTGTTCAATCATATCCAAAATTTCTTTTTGGTCCATCGAGCTGTCACATTTTACTACAATGCCTGCCGATTCTGATGAGTAAAGCAGACCTGGAACAGTCGGCACGTCATATTTTCCACGAATATCATTTACTTGTTCTTCATATTCTGGATGCTGTGAGTGGACATAATGAATCGTCAACTCATTTTCATCCGCTACTTTACTTAGTGTATCAACAAAGCGCCGGCAGTACGGACAGGTTTCGCGTCCAATATAGACAATATGGCCTGCTTTTTCTTCCAGCAGCTCCTCTGCTTTCTCAGGTGTTGTTTCTTTAAAGTCTTTTACCTGATTCAAGTATTGATCCACTTCAATCTCGACATCTCGATTTTTCTCGACGCCTTCTTCTATACTTGGATTTTCTTTTCGTTCGTCACCAATGTTACGGTTCGGTTTCTTTTCATTCATAAAATATCCCTCCGTTATTTTTTCTTCTATATTCATTATAATAGAAGTAAAGGCAATGGTTAAATCATCTGATTATAACGCTAATTTTTTGAGGGTTTCTCCTACAAGTTATTTAGTCCAAATAAAAAAGAGTGACGCATCACTCTTTTATCTTTTATAGTCCACTCTGTTGGACCAATCCATAAAACGTTTAAGCAGACCGTATAAGGTTAATCCTAAACTTATCAGGGCCATAATCATTTTTATCATTTCAATTGAGTTTTTTATTGATTTCATACTTGCGTAGTCAGCCAGTTGCTGGCTACTCCCTCCTTTAGTTTTCCTTTTATGCAATATTATCGTACAGAATATGTGCCTATTTTTCCAGTCATACGCCGTGGATGAATCATTTCTCTCATTTCAGAGCGGATGATTCCAAGCGAGTGCATTTAAAAATCCCGCATCCACCACTGAGGCAAATGCGGGACTTATAGTTAAACTTTAGCGAATCACTAAACGGTTCAAGTAATCCATATCTTCTACTGAAATCGTAAAATCAATTTTCGCATTTTGCGAAATGTATTCTTCGTGGACAGATTTTGGCAAAATGACTAACCCTTTTTGATAAGCGTAACGCAGCGCAATTTGGGCCGTTGAAGCACCGTAGTTGTCGGCGATCTTTTCAATATCGGGATTATCAAGCAGACGGCCCGTTCCAATCGGCGAATAAGCTTCAACAACCATATCATGCTCTTGGCAGAACTGAACGAGCTCTTCGTCCCGATTTCCGACATGGTATTTAATTTGATTCAGCATCGGCTTCACTTTTGCCTCTTCAAATAGATTTTCTAAATCCGAAATGCCAAAGTTAGAAACCCCGATCGCTTTTACTTTGCCCTCTTCATACGCTTCTTCCAAGGCTTTCCACACTTGCTTGTTCTCTTCATAATAATAATTTGCAATGTCATCGGAATGCATTTCATTCCAAGGTCTTGGGGCGTGAATGATCACTAAATCAATATACTCGACGTCCAAAGCGGCGAGTGAATCCTCAATATCTTCTTTTGCTTCGTCATAGGATTTTGAAAAACCAGATACTTTCGTGGTTAAAAAGAACTCTTCGCGCGCCACGCCCGACTGCTTAATCCCGCGGCCAACCCCTTCTTCGTTGCCATACGTACGAGCGGTATCAATATGCACATAACCATTTTTCAAGGCGTATGCAACCGTACGTTCTGCTTCTTCCTGCGACATTTGCCAAGTGCCTAAGCCAATTAACGGAATATCAAGTCCATTTGGCAGCGGCAATGTTTTTTCTAAGAATGTCATAAACAAAAACTCCTTTATCTTTTAATTTTTTACAACTTCCGTTTTTCCTAACGCTAAACGATTCAACTCTTCTTGAATCCTCTCGGCAATTTTCTCTCGTTCATGAATAAACGGCTCATCTCCAGTAAATTGAATTTTTTGCCCCACGCGCACAAGCTTTTTATCACTATCAGCAAAAATAGGCACAAAACTTAAATGCTCGCCCGTTTCTTTAAAATACTTTTTTTCTAAATGTAAAAAGCCTTGGTAAATTTCTGAAGTCATTTTAGAATCACTGGAATAATCAATGTCAGGGAAGATAATGATGCTTTCTTTATTCATTAATGCTTCATGGCTGATGCGCATGGTTTGAACGATTTTACGAGATTTCCGATAAACCGGTATTGCATCCGCTGATTTAGTAATCCAAGGAACAATATAAGAAGCAGGCCAAGCAATGAATTTGGCTAACCACTTCGGCCAGCCGTACCGCTGATAAAATGTAATCGTTGAATAATGCCGATAAGCTTCTTTTTGTTCGGTAAATTCACTTAAAATCCATGTGCGGACATAGTGTTTAATCCAGGCCAAAATACTCACTGGCCCCACCATGTTTTGATGATGTGACACATAGACCACAGGTTCACCCTTAATTGGTTCTCGCTCAAATCGATAACGCGGAATGAGTATCCGAGTAACCCACTGAGCCAATTTAAAAATTAATCCATATTTGTTTTTCTCCACCCCATCACCTTTCTTTCAGCCAGTTCCTTATTGAAATGTTTCCCGCAGCACGTGTTTAGCAATGCGCACGGTATCATGATAGGTATTAAAAGTGGAAAAATGGACTTCTTCATATACCGTATGAATATCGACCCGCACCATTCGTTTTTTTTGTTTGATGAGTTGAATCAACATGTTCATTTCATAATCAAAATGATCTCCCGGAAGCTCAATCAGCCAATCCAACTCAGCCGTCGCAATGCCTCGCAACCCCGTCTGTGTATCTTGTATGTACATGCCAAACAGCACCTGAATGACTCGGCTTGTGAACGAATTGCCGATAAAACTGCGTGTAGGCATCTCTTTGCGTTCAAAATTTCGCGTTCCTAAAATAAAAGCTGCTTGACTTCTCGACAGACAATCGCCCACATTGACTACATCTTTGACTAAATGCTGGCCATCTGCATCTGCCGTTACAATGCCAGCCAAATCAGAAAAGTGTTTTTTAAAATAGCGAAAACCGGTTTTTAACCCGGCCCCTTTTCCCCGATTCCTATCATGAGTTAATACCGTACAACGTTCGAATTCGTCCAGCTGCTGAAACAATGCCGCATACTCAGAATCATTTCCATCATCAATAATGAGTACTTGAGCCACACCTTTTTTCAACAATGCATTCACATACTGCGGCAAATTCCATTTTGGCTGGTACGCCGGAATAAGTACTGCAAACTCTCTCATTCTGCTCCCTCCCTCTTTTCTAAATTCTTTTAAGTTCTTTCTTATCGTAACATGATTTTTTCATTTCTGGTATTGATTCACATCCGCCTTAAAATCCTTTCTTTTTGTTTAGAATGAATGGGGTTACGCGAATGGATCATTCATTTGAAATAGATTCTTTTAGATTTAACTAGCGTCTAAAACATCCGATACAATCTTCCTAAAGAGCATAGTCTTTTGAGGTATTAAAAAAGAAGAAGAAAAAGATGAAGAAGACAAAGAAAAAGCACTACAACCGACAACATACCATGAATATTTTTCTACTCAAAAAATGGATACTGTGATTTTTAGACAATAAAAAAGACCATCTTACATTTCTCTCATCTTGTGGATAAGGAAACAAAAATGGTCTTTCGTCAATTCGTTTCAAAGATTAGTCATCAGAAATCTGATCTTCGATTCCTAATAGTTCGTCAGCTGACACCTTAAAGTATGTTGCCAATTTGATAAGGTTTGCACCACTAATACTCAGTTGATTTTTCTCCCATCGACTAATTGACGCTTGCGTTACACTAATGGCTTCCGCTAATTCTCGTTGCGACATTTTGTCATTTTGTAACCGCAATTCTGAAATCTTTTTCATATCAGACACCTTCTCTCCCATAAAAGACGTGTTTACCTTCTTTTATTATACAGCAATGTATGCTATTAGCAACCTTAAATGCTGAATTTTTTTCATTTTTTTGAAATATAGATAGATTTTAGATTGCAATTTGATTAAAAACATATTACAATACCAACATACATAACTTAATGTATGAAATGGGAATTAGAGGATGTGCGAGGATGTCACCTGGACAACGAATAAAAGAACTCCGCGAAATGAATAATGTGAGTCAAAAAGAGTTATCAAAAGATCTTGGGTATAAAACCTATACAACAGTATCAAAGTGGGAAGCTAACGCCAGTTTGCCACCGGGCAAGGAATTGACGAAACTTGCTAAATATTTTAAGGTATCTACAGATTACTTACTTGGTTTAGATGATGTGCCTGATCCCTATAGAGTGCATAGCACACTAGAAACAGTAGAACTTGACTTCGTTCGTTCTGAAATTCCTGGACATTTACATAGTGATTTAATTAAAAATAAAATCGATGTTCCTGGGTACATATTAGAAGAAAGTCCAGACCATTATTTTGTCGCCAATATCCAAACCGACTCCATGAATCGAATCATTCCAAGTGGTCATAACGCTGTCATCCTTAACTTTGAGAAAGCAAAAGAGGCCAAAATTTATACAGGAGATATTATTATCGTTTATATGAACAATGAATATAAATTAGAATATTACCGAAAAACAGATACTAAAGTTTATTTAGAACCTTATTCCTATTTGGACGGTTACAGCAAGAAAGCATTTGATATTGCTACTTTTGAAAAAATGCCCGTCATTGGCAAGGTCATTTATAGTTTCCGTCGCTTTTAGACCATTAAAAACCCTTCGAAAGATTAGTTGCTCACCATCCTTCGAAGGGCCTTTTTATTTTATTTATTTATCTTCGTAAGCGACGGCCTTCACACTGACATCCACATGTCCATTCTCAAGGGCACGCGAGTAAGGGCAAATTTTGTGAGCTCTTTCCACCAAAGCTTGCGCATCTGAAGGATCCATTCCATCAATGCCTGCTTCAATTTCAACCTGAAGTTTTAAATCAAGCGCATCTTCCGGGTTCTCAAGCAAACTGACCGTGTGTGTGACAATCGACTCGCTAGTAATATCTTCTTGCTTCTTCACGCCTTCTAGTGCGGCATGGAAGCATGCACTGTAACCTAAACCAAAGAGTTCTTCTGGGTTGGCACCGTCTCTTTTACTTCCAGGAGCAGTAATCGTCACTTCATAAGTTCCATCTTCTAAATAGCTCTTTCCGTCTCTACCACCTGTGTTAATTGAGGTCGTCGAAAATTGTTTCTCGTAATTTGCCATTTATCCACTCTCCTTTGTGTCTGTGCTTATCTTACATTTCGAGTATAACAAACCACTGCACAAATTCAAGTTTTTGCACTTTTTATTACAGAAAAAAATTGACGAAAAGCAAAATCAAAAGGATGATAACTGTGACGACTGCCACTAAAATCATATTGCAGCCGCGAAGCGTTTTGTAAATTTTTTCTTCTCTTTCCGCTTGTGCCTGCTCTTCTAAAGCTTCTTGTTCTTGCGTCTGCTTATCCAATTCATTAGGCAAAATCTTCACTCCTTATTAGTTTAAATCGATAATTTCTCCTCGATCGAGATAAACTAATTCTTCTGCGATGTTTTTTACATAATCGCCGATTCGTTCAAGATCCATACCGATGAAGGAATACTGGGAAGCCGTTTGAACGGTTTCCGGTTTATTCTTTATTGTTTGTACCGCTTCATAACGAAGCTCATTATATAATTTATCTACATTTCGATCACGAGCTGCAATTTCAATCGCCCGCGTCACATCAAAATTCACGAAGGCATCGATAATATTTTGAGACATTTCAAGTACCTGTAGAGACATCTGATTAATTAATTCTTCAGGTTTACTATTGCGTTCCTCCACTTGAATATAATTCATCACATCCGCAATATTTTTCCCGTGATCAGCCATACGTTCCAAATCGGAGGCGGCGCGAATCACAGCAATAATTCGGCGTAAATCTCTCGCATTGGGCTGCTGCATCGCAATGATTTGTTGACTCTTCTCATCAATTTCGTGTTGTTTGTCGTTAATTCGTTTATCTTCTTCGCTAACCTCTTTAGCTAGTTTTAAATCATTGTCATTAAAGGCTAAAATAGCTTTTTCAATCGCGCGGTTGACTAGTACACCGAGCTCAAGCAAATCGCGATGAAGTTCATCTAATTGTTGATCAAGTACTGTTCTCATTCTGTTTGTATTCTCCCTTCCATCTCTTTTATTTACATTGTTATTATACCTATAATGTGTCATTATCTACAATTTTTTGACCGAACAATTAAGAAAAGATGTTCATTCCCCTTCAATCGCCTGAAATAATTTTTTCTTGGCTTCTAAAAAAGCCGGCTCAAAGATAAGTGTCTCGATATCTTCTGTTTCAAAATCCACTGCTAATTCATAAATAATTGTACCCGGCTGACCAGAAATCACATACACCCGGTCACATAAAATCAATGCTTCATCTACATCATGGGTGATGAGCAAAGACGACCAGTTGACTTTTTCGCGTGTTTCTTTAAACCATTGGTGCAATTGGCGTCTGGTAAAAGCGTCCAATGCACTAAAGGCTTCATCTAATAGCAGCCACTGTCTTTGAAAAGCCGCCGTTCTTAAAAAAGCAATCCGCTGACGCATGCCTCCGCTTAATGCATGGGGATAATAATTAGCCCATTTTTCTAACTGAAACTGCTCAAGTAAATCTAGCGCCAAGGCTCTGGCTTCTTCCTTGCTGTCGCCTGCAATGATGCGGGG
>JBHWQC010000093.1:0-6670 GCA_043425375.1 Atopostipes sp. | reverse complement strand
GGTGTAAAATTAAAATCATTATTCTTTTTTAAATAGTAATGGAAATAGATTTAAAAAATAGTTCTTTAATGTACTAGCCAAAGAACTCTATAGAGATTCCCATTACTATATAGTAGGTTATACTTTTAGATAAAAAGGAGGGTTAAAAATAATGACTCAATATTTCACTTTCAAAGTAATAACTCAAAGTTGTTTGGAAGAGTTCAATAATAGTTACTTTTTTGGTGAATATATTTTAATTGGTGATTTCTCAAAATTCGTAGAAAATGATGAATTAATAATTAGCAATGAATTGGTTGATATACTAAAAGATAAAGTTGAGGATATTTACGAAAATGCAGATGGAGATACAGTTTCAGTTAAATTATTAGAGATAATAAATTATGAAGAAGTTGTAGATAAAGTTACAAGTGAAGGATTAAATGTACTCATGCAACAATTTTATTATTTTGAAGATCCACTATCTTCAGAAGAATTTTTGAAAAAATATCATATCGACAAATAAATTGAATTAATATTTTTCTTTGACTGAAAATCCATTACCATTTTTAGAGTAGTAATGGTTGAATCTAGCACATTATTAGGAGGTGTATTTTTTGGTTAGAATAAAACGAAATACTGGAATTCCTGGTTCTCTTGGTAGTATCAAGATCCACGTAGATGATGAACAAGTAGCAACTATTAAGCAAAACCAAAACATTGAAGTGGAGTTACCTACTGATGAAGCAAAGATAGCTGTTTCTCAAGCAGGCGTACGTAGTAATGAATTAGTGGTTAAAGAGGGACAAGTAGACGAAATCACAGCTTCCTTAAACTACCATATCTACTTAATCGTATTTGTTATAGCAATGTTTTTCGTAGGCCTTGCATTACCCTATGAATACAGAATAATTGGTTATGCTATTTTAATAATTATGACATTTGTCATTAATTATTTTATAGAGGGTTACAAGCTTAGGGTTATTTACCCATAAACGATCTTATTTAGTGACTCTTCATAGATAATGGATAGCATCCTAAAATAGAGACACTCTTTCAGAACCATTACTAAATGATAAAACCATTACCATTTTTGGAGTAGTAATGGAAATGGTAATGGTTGGTAATGGTTTATAGCATTTGCAAGCAAAGTTCAGAAATTAAAAAAGGCTTCCTACCAGCCTTTAGAAGCTGTTAGGAAACCTTAGTAAAGCTATAATGGAGTTGAGGGGAGTCGAACCCCTGTCCAGGCATATTGTCACTTCAACGTTTACGTTCATAGTTATATTATTTATAGGGTTTTCGCTACGCATTCGCCATATAACAGGCGAAACTGCCTCGCTAGTCTGATGCTCTTCTTCTTGAAACTGCAGACGGAAGTTTCAAGCGTATCCCACTTCTAGTTTGAGACCCTAGCTCGCACATGGGTGATGCGAGTCCGGATCGCTTTTAGGCAGCTATTACGCTGCTAAAGCAAAATTATTTTCTTGTTTGTCAGTTAAGTTTAAACTGTGCGTTGATGTTGCAGTCGCAGCTGCAAAACGTAATTCAAGCTGTCGATTAGTTTGACGCCGGCATGTTTTCTATAAGTGGGAATGATGCGTTGTTTGCCTCTTTCAAACCACGTGCATTGGATAGCTTGATAATCCCGAATCATGGACTCATCCAAGAAAAGAAGATGGTCAATATCTTCATTGATTAGTTTTTTTTAGATCCTGAAAGGTTTCCTCTCGGAATACGCGTTGTTTTTCCGGGTCTGCGTTTTTCAACGTATAGTTGGGCCAGATATAAGACAATCTCAAACACTCCATAATCTTTGACATGCCGCGCAGGGTGTAGGTGATTCCCCACTTCTTTTCAATCAAAGCAACCATCAATTTGAGGGATCAACTGAACCGGTTTTCAACTCCAACTTCCGTTGGGAATTGTGTGAGGATGATATCTTTCAATTCGGCTTCTTCTTCGAGCGTCAACCGAGGAGGACGGCCAGAGGAATGCTTTCGTCTTAACGCCTCCAAGCCACTTGTCCTATACGCTTTGACATACTCGCCGACCGTTTTTCGGTTCCGCCCGATGATATCGGCTACTTCCTCTCTTGAGTAACCTTTTCAGGAGAGATAAACCGCTTGAGAACGCTCATATAAGCGGCGGTCAGGGGTGCGTTGCATCGCCTCTTTCAGTTTGTTCAATTGGTTTTGAGAAGTCATTTCAGGCCGCCCCTTCTTTTTTTCTAGGTTATACTGCGAAAAACAAGGCGGTAAAATTAAATCAACTTATATAGTATCTATTTTTTCTAATACATTCAAATTAACTTTCTGTTTCTCTTCCTTAAACTGATCGATTAAGTCTACTATCACATCATAGTACTGTTTTTCTTGGAAACGGTCTAAATCACCGACTACATAAAACTCTTTTTTTGCTCGAGTCACGGCTACATTTAATAAATTGGGTTTCATACAAGACCAATTCGCTGCCCCGTCTGTCTGAGCATCCGTTCCTGTCACAAAATACACAACATCCGCTTCTTTCCCTTGAAACGTGTGGATCGTTCCGATAGAGGCGTTTGTCCATTCAAAAATATTTGGATAAGAATTCTTAAATTCCTGATTTACTAAAGATTTTAACGCCTGTCGCACGGCCGTAAAAGGTGTAATAATAAAGACGTTGGGCATCTCTTCTTTAGCCGTTTCCTCAAAATGCTGCTTGAGCTTCTCGACAATAAATTCACCTTGTTTTGGGACATATTGATTGATGGTTGTTTTCCCACTGACATCATACCATTCACTGGCCCCTCTTTTATTCATCGCCAGTACCATTTTATTGGCGTAGGCGATTTCATTTGCGATTGAAAACATAGGCTCAATACATCGGCGATGCACCCACAAAGGAATGCCTATTCTCTCCAGCTTCTCTTCCGTTTCTTTCGTTGTCCCTATTGGGTTGGCATAATCGGCGAGCGTCTGAACAGAAGCAGTGGGTCCCACGTATTGTTTGGAAACATCAAACGCCTCACGAATATCAGCTAAAATAGTTTCGTCTAAGGTAACGACTGGTTCAATTTGAATGGGATCCCCCACCACAATGGCTTGTTTAGAGCGCCAAAGTGCCCCAGCTGCTTGTTGTGGACTTGCTTGCCCTGCTTCATCGATAAATAAATAATCAATAAAATCTGGCCCCATGCCTTTATACATTGAAGAAAAACTCGCAAAGGTGGTACTCATTACCGGAAAAATCAAATGCAGCGTCTTCCACATCTGAGCGATATTTTCACGCGTTTCTTTGACATTTACATTCAGTGATCGTAAATTATTCAGCATATGAATCGAAGTTTTTAACTGTCTATGGTTTTCATGTAAAAACACTTTATGAACTTGTAGGGCTTTTAAAAAGAGTAAGCCGCGTTTAAAATTCAACTCGTCTGTTTGCCATAACACAGCTGCTTGTCGCTTATCATAATTGTCGTCCGCCCAAAAAGCATCCGTTGAATGGACCATCTCTTCATCCGCAAACGCTGCCTGCAGATTCTCTAAAGGTTTTATTTTTTGCCTTAAGGTTGCTATTTCCTTTTCTAAACAGTTGACTTGTTGTTTTTTGTTTTCTAACAATCGATGGACAGCCAATTCTTCTTTTAATAAGGTATCCCTTTCTTCACGGAGTTTTTTCTCTTCAGGATCCATTTTTCCAGTAAAGAGCCCGATTGCTTTTGTAAATAAACCGGCTTTCGGTAAATTGGCTAGTCGCTCTTGTAATAGATTGTTTTCTTTCCTCACATGTGAGGATTTGGTTTCTAACTGAGAGATGTCTTCGGTCGTTTGATGAATAACAGAATTCTTACTCAGTAGTGACTCTTGATACTGTTCGAGTTTAGTGAGTGAAGCGACATATTGTTCTAATTTAGCTTTATCGGACTCGATTTCTTCGTATAACGAGTTAAACTCCAAAACCGCTGATTCCCAGGCGTTCTCTGGGAGTTTTTCAGATGCTAAATCGTGTAAAAATGGTAGATTCCCATTGTTTTTCTGTGTTAAGGCTTTACTAATATTGGCGATATTCGCTGATTTGCCAAAAGCGCCTGAAAATAGTCCCCACGCCTTTTCACCTTCCAGTAACTGGTCAGCATAGGCCGAAAAGTAGTTCAACTCTTTCGCTTCTTTTGCATAAAGGCGATCATATGCTGCATATTTATTTTCGGGTTCTGCCCCCTCTTCAAAACGCACAATCTCTTCGAGTAACGGCAGCTCTTTTGAAATATTCTCCACGGCGCCATTATTACTGGAGGCTACCACCATTGAGTATTTGGCAATTTCTGGATCCAATTTGAACATGGAATAATTGTAGTCTTTTTCACTCATGCGAATCGTTTGTTTGCCGGCTTTTGAAAAAGCGTCTTTGGGATTGTCATATTTGGCCATGGCTTTTGCGCGTTCGACCATTAACTGCGTAAAAATGTCTTTCAGTAATGTGGTTTTCCCCGTCCCCGGTGGCCCATTCACCGAACTTATCCGTTCATTTCCCTGCACGATATGATTCACAGCCACTTGTTGCATCAACGAAAGCCGGTGATTCACAGGCGAAGGCCAACGTCCGGCTGGCAAGTTTTTCGGGCGCAAGCTCTTTTCGATTTCTATTCGATTCTCGTCAATATCGACTTCCATGGCGGTGCCTTGTATAAACTGGCTTAATGTCTTATTCGGTTTGTTTTTTAAAAGGATTTGTAAATCTTCCAAATAAAAGCTATTAAAATGCGTGGAATATTCCGTTGTGTGGTTTCTGCTAATTTTACATTGTACATAAGAAGTCTTTCTACTATCTGGAATACATCCAAAGTATTTCACAAACACTTCTACCGCTTTTTCTATGTTTGAGGGATGAACCCCATTTTGAAAAATGACCGCTAACTCTTCAGCAAAGAGCTGCTTGTTTTGAATATAATTATCGGTAAATTGCACATAATCAATCTTACCCTTTCGATCAATATCGCTTATAATTTGTTGAACATGTGGGATGTCTAAGGAGTCTTCAACAAATTGCCCGTTATCATCCACATCGAATGTAAAGCTGTAGTATTTCACGTACGATTTATTAATCAAATCGTCCTGATTTTTAAAATGCTTTCTCAAAAATTGAATAAGATCAGCATTTGTATAAGTCAACATATAATAGGTATAGCTTTTTGATTCCCTTTTAGGATTTTTTAATTCGATTTGAAACAGACTTTCTGCTTGAGTAAGCGGCACCACACTTTTTATCCGCTGGCCTTCCATCAGCGCATGTTTATTTAATTCATCTTTGAGCGAAGGCAATTCCCATGGATGAATCGTCTCTAATAGACTCCACGCTTGTAGCACCCTTTTAATTGTACTCATACCTTTTACACCCCATCACTTTACTATTTTTAGATTCGTTCTTTTGTAAATTATACTCATTCTATCACATTTTATTCTGTATCAGAGATCTAAAAATACAAACCCTCTTACATTTCACTCAAAGGACAGGCAAAAGGATTCGATTCCATCCCTAATAGTAAACAAGCCATCCAATATTTGGTATGATAAGAAGGACAATACAGAAAGGGTGCAGATAATGACAAAAAAAGGTGTAACGATTTATTTTGTACGACATGGTGAAACGTATTTGAATTTTTACGGGCGGATGCAGGGCTGGGCTAATGCACCGCTCACAGAACGAGGCGCGGTGGATGTAAGAAGAAGTGGTCGAGGCTTAAAAGATGTGAAATTTGATGCAGTGTATACGAGTGACTTGCAGCGAACCGTTGATACCGCTGAAATTCTTTTAGACGAGAATGAGAAAACGCCAACGGACACAGAAATTACGTTAATGCCGGAGTTTCGCGAGATTTTCTTTGGCAGTTTTGAAGGCGAACATGGCGATGTGGTCTACAAAGAAGTCGCCGAGCATTTAGGCTATGAAACCGCTAAAAAATTGTTCAAAAATGTGAACCAATTTGAGCGGATGGGGGCTTTCAAAGAACTCGATCCCCATGGCCATGCGGAAGATTTTATGGAATTTTGGACACGCGTCGAGCAAGGTTTGTTGCAGCTAATTAATACGCACAGGGACACTGGTGAAACTATCCTGCTTGTGGCTCACGGCGGCACGATTCGCGTGATTTTAGAAAACCTGATTCCGGAACTAACCGACCCCACTGCCCTGCTCAACGCCAGCGTCTCCGTTGCTCATTATGAAGATGGCTTTTATCAATTGGATCGCTACGGCGATATTAGCCATTTTGCGGATGAAGAAGAATAAGATCTTTTAGGTGAAATAAGTGCGGAGAGTTTGGTTAAAAACTTGGCCAGACTAGCGCCACAGCTTGACTTATAGCCGAACGTATGTTATTATATTTGTGAGCCTTGAGAGAGGCCGACTATTGAATTCGGGGTTGTTCTGGATTCGACAGGCATAGGTTGAGCTTGAATCACGTTTTGCAGCTGCGACTGCATCATCAACGCACAGTTTAAATTTAACTGACAAAACAAATTATGAATTTGCTTTAGCAGCTTAATAGCTGCCTAAAAGCGATCCGAACTAGCATCGCCCATGTGACTAGCTAGGGTCTCAAATTAGAAGTGGGATACGCTCAAAACTTCCGTCTGCAGTTTTGAGAAGAGATTCATCAGACTAGCGAAGCGATTCGCCTGTTATATGGCGAATGCGTAGCGAAAACCCT
>JBHWQC010000092.1:0-15785 GCA_043425375.1 Atopostipes sp. | reverse complement strand
AGAAGCATCGGGCGATCTTGGCGGCGAGCTGACTGTGACGGTGGGTGCAGACTATATTGACTTTGTAAATGACATTGCACCAGCGTTTGAAGAAGAAACAGGGGTCACATTGTCTATTGAAGAACGCGAAATGTTTGAAACATTGGATGGTCTTTCACTTGATGGACCCGCTGGCTTAGGACCAGATGTGACGATTTCTCCTTATGACCGGATTGGTGGTTTAGGCCAACAGGGACATCTGCATGAAGTCACATTGCCTGATGACGGTCGCTATGATGAAACGGATGAGCAACAAGTATCCGCAGACGGAACAGTTTACGGTTCTCCTTATGTCGTCGAAGCTTTAATTATGTATTATAATACCGATTTACTTGATGCAGCGCCTGAAACGTTTGAAGAGTTGGAAGCGTTAGCGCAAGATGATACTTATGCCTACGAAAATGAAGCGGGCACAAACACGGCCTTCTTAGCAAACTGGGTAGATTTCTATAGTTCATACGGTCTGTTATCTGGCTTTGGCGGTTATGTATTCGGCGAAGACGGAACAGATACTTCAGATATTGGATTAAACAATGAAGGATCCGTTGAAGCGATTGAATATGCCGACCAGTGGTATGAGATTTGGCCGGAAGGAATGTTAGACGCTTCAAGTGCTGGTAACTTTGTAGAACAAACCTTTATTGAAGGCAATGCCGCTGCAATTATTGGTGGACCTTGGAATGCGGCCGCATTTAACGACGCGGGCTTAAACTATACAGCCACACCAATTCCAACCTTGCCAAACGGTGAAGCTTATGAGCCATTCGGCGGCGGAAAAGGCTGGATTATTTCCAACTACACTGAAAACGCAGAAGCTGCTCAAGCGTGGTTAGACTATGTGACAAACGAAGAAAACATGCAGGCACTGCATGAATTTAACAACGAAGTCCCAGCGAACCAAGCTGTTCGTCAGTCCATTGTGGATGCAGGGGATAATGAATTAGCCATTGCTGTTATTGAACAGTACAGTGACGCTGTCCCAATGCCAAACATTCCAGAAATGGCTGAGGTTTGGGTAGGTGCAGAAACTATGATGTTTGATGCCGTTTCTGGCAATAAAACAGCGCAAGAATCTGCAGACGATGCCGTTCAAGTCATCCAAGACAATATTGAACAAAAATACTAAGAGAGAATTTCAAGTTTAAAATTCGCATAGAATTTTGACTTTGGAATGATTCAGCAGATGATTTCCAGATCGCTGCTGAATCATTTTTTATTCTGAATGAGCGCAATAGAAGGAGTTGATTGCAGTGGAAAGTACTGCAGCATTAAAAAAGAAAGAGGACTTTACAAAACAAGAGCAAAACAGAATAAATAAAGCCACTCTTTTTTCAATTATTCCAGGTGGAGGGCAATTTTTTAATCAACAGCTGTTCAAAGGCATCTTGTTTTTAGCGATTTTTGCAATTTTCCTTTTTCAATTATTTGGATTCGGAATCGAAGCGATTGAGGGTTTAATTACGCTTGGAACGACTCCGGGAGAAGACCATTCGTTATTCCTGATGATTGAAGGGGTTTTAGAATTATTAGTTGTTTTTTTATTTTTGGTTTTTTATGCGGTTCAAATGTATGATGCCAATCGTGTAGCCAAAATAGGGATTCTTGCACCGGAGAAAGTCAATCATTCCGCAAAAGGTATTTTAAGAAATACATACGAGAGTGGTTTTCCTTATCTGTTAACCGTGCCAGCTTATATTTTAATGCTGTTTGCGATTATTTTCCCGGTTCTTATTACCATTTTAATTATGTTCACCAACTACGACTTCACCAATATTCCGCCAGCGAATTTAATTGAATGGACGGGTTTAGACACGCTTCAAAGTCTTTTTGGTTTGAGTACCTACCGTGAAACCTTTATGTCTGTCTTTTCTTGGACTATTATTTGGACCTTGGCGGCGACCACTTTGCAGATTGCGATTGGGATTTTTACCGCAATGGTCATGAATCAACCTTTTATCAAATTTAAACGGTTATTTGGTGTCATTTTACTGTTGCCATGGGCTGTACCGGCGTTTATTACCATTTTATCTTTTTCCAATATGTTTAACCCGAGTGCGGGGGCTATTAATACCCAAGTGATTCCGTTTATAAATAACTTTCTTCCCTTTTTAAATATCCCGGCCTTGTCTTGGAAAACAGATCCGTTCTGGACAAAAGTAGCTATTATTGGGATTCAAGGTTGGTTAGGTTTTCCTTATATTTATGTATTGACCACCTCGATTTTGCAGTCGATTCCAAGCGAATGGTATGAGGCGGCTTCGATTGACGGGGCGACAGTGCTTCAAAGATTCCGGCACATTACCTTCCCGCATATTCTATCGGTTGCAGCACCCATTTTCATTACCCAATACACGGGGAATTTTAACAATTTCACGATAATCTACCTCTTTAATGAGGGTGGACCAGGGAGTGTTGGGAACAACGCGGGGTCAACAGATATCCTGATTTCTTGGGTGTATAAGTTAACGACGGGGCAGTCGCCGCAATATAACGTATCGTCAGCTGTGACTTTAGTTATATCAGCGATTGTGATTGTGATTTCCTTAATTATATTTAGCCGCGCCAACGCTTTTGAGATGGAGGATTGATGAGTTATGGCGAGAAAGAAAAAAGTGCGAACGCAAAAACAATCACGCTTTTGGACCAAGTTTTTTACGTACGCGTTCTTGATATTTATGTCGGTCATTATTATTTATCCCTTGCTGATTACTGCCACGTCCGCATTTAAGTCAGGGAATCTTTTGGCCTTTGATTTAAGTTTTGATGCGGATTTTACACTGGAGAACTTTAGACGGTTATTTACAGAAACGTTATATGGCCAGTGGTATATGAATACCCTATTTGTGGCGATTGTCGCCATGCTGATTCAAGTAACCATTATTACGTTGGCTGGTTTTGCTTATAGCCGGTATCGTTTCTTGGGTAGAAAATCATCTCTCAAATTCTTTATTGTCGTGCAAATGGTGCCCACTATTGCGGCACTGACGGCCTTTTACGTGATGGCGTTGCTAGTTGGCGGCTTAGATACCCATTGGTTCTTAATCTTTATTTATGTCGGTGGAGCCATTCCGATGAATACGTGGCTGATGAAAGGGTACTTTGATACGGTACCGGTTGATTTAGATGAATCGGCGCGTTTAGATGGAGCGGGGCACATTCGCACCTTTACTCAAATCGTGTTACCCTTAGTGCGGCCGATGATTGCGGTCCAGGCTTTGTGGGCCTTTATGACCCCCTTTGGCGAGTTTATGTTGGCCCGATTTATTTTACGAAGTCCGCAAAACTATACGGTGGCAATTGGTTTGCAGCAATTTATTTCCAACCCGCGAGAACAACGGGTGACCTTGTTTGCAGCAGGTGCGATTTTAATTGCCCTGCCGATTTCGATTATGTTCTTCTTTTTACAAAAGAACTTTGTATCTGGACTCACTGCCGGAGGAACAAAAGGGTAAGTGTAAGAGTTTGTTAGAGAATAGGACGATGCTTTTTGAAGACAGATGTATTTCCCATTAATTATTTTAAAAGTATTTGGACACCAATCCAAGCCTTTACCCATAGGCATGACTTAAAATGGTGGCAACTCATCCTTGCCACTATTTTTTTAAATGCCCTGATTACCATTCCCGTCACGCTAAATTATGCCCGGGTGAATATTTTTCCCTTGGAAGATTTTTACCCCCTGACGGTACAAATGATTGATCAAGAAACGGTAGCGGCGCTAAAAGAGGCAGAGTATACAGCGGGTGAAATGGTGATAGAGACGCCCTTTCTTATAGAGAATGAATATGGGGTAGTCGCGGGTGGTCTGACACGTGAGCATCAAGAAGCGGTGATGGAACAAGAGAACGCCTTAATTTTTGAACAAAATCAGTTGCTGTTAATAGAGGAAGGCGCGCCTTTATCGACTGTGCTCTATACTCGGGACTTTTCTTTTGAAGGTGCCGATTCCGTACAAGAGGTAAGAGAAGAAGTCAGTCGCCAATGGTCGAAGCAAAACCGGGTGTTAATTGTTTTGTTTTTCTCCTTGATGATTTCGGCGTTCTTGTTTCTGATGAATTTTCTTATGATCGCAGGCTCAGCTTTTATTTTGTATTTAACAAAAAAGACAGATTTTACTTCGATTACGACCTATAAAGAATCGGTCAACTTTGTTTTAAATTTGCTTTCTTTGCCCACACTTTTGGCGTTGGTTTTTTCTTTGTTTTCTTTTGATATTATTTTGATGATCACCCTTCAATATTTAGGTCTAGTCATCATGTTACTAGTGGCTTTTTACCAAACGCAGTTTAACGATGAGGTGCTTTTTCAAAAAGAAATTGAAAAAAAGGCTTGACATTATTAAATCACCCTGATAGTATTATGAGCATAATTTAATCGAGAAAAGGAAGAGAAGAGTACGTACACGAAGACTCGCACAGAGAGCCCTTATTTGGTGAAAGAGGGTGGAGAGGGAAGGTACGGAATATGGTCTCATTGTCCTTGTATGTCGAATATTTAAACATACACGTGAAGCACACGTTACAGTGCCAGAGTATTTATGAATTTTATTCGGCGTACTTATTGAGGTATAAATCGCGAGATTTATAT
Organism: Atopostipes sp.; assembly: GCA_043425375.1. Taxonomy (GTDB): domain Bacteria; phylum Bacillota; class Bacilli; order Lactobacillales; family Carnobacteriaceae_A; genus Atopostipes. Next base: position 11,159 of record JBHWQC010000092.1, on the reverse strand, counting down.
AAATATTGGGTGGTAACACGAAGCTTTCGTCCCCTTTGTAGAGATACAAGGAGGATGGAGGCTTTTTTGTTTTTACAGACAAATTGGGAGGAATACACATGACAAATCAAATTGAAACAAAAAGCATTGAAAACATTAACCAGGTTGTGGAAGAAAAAGTAGCGGATTATCAAAAGATGGCTTTAGAAATTCATCAGCGGCCAGAAGTCAGCAACTACGAATTTTTTGCCAGTGAAATCTTATCGGACAAATTAACCGAAGAAGGCTTTGACGTTGAATTAGACGTAGCCGGCCACCGCACAGGGTTTGATGCCCGCTACAAAAGCAAGAAACCAGGACCCACCGTCGTTTTTTACGCGGAGTACGATGCCTTAGAAGGTATCGGCCATGCCTGCGGACATAACTTGTTTGGCACCACCTCTTCTTTGGCAGCTGTGAGTTTGAAAGCAGTCATTGACGAAGTGGGGGGCGAGATTCGCGTCTACGGCACACCGGGTGAAGAAGGTGGAGAGAATGGGAGCGCCAAAGGCAGTTTTGTGCGGGAAGGTTATTTAGAAGATGTGGACTTTGCTCTAGGGGTCCATCCGAGTTATCGCCACGCGCCGACTGGCAAAGGGTTGGCGGTTGATCCCGTCGATGTGGAATTCTTTGGGAAAGCGTCGCATGCTGCCGCTGCACCAGAAGCGGGCATCAATGCCTTAGACGCTGTCTTGCAAGTGTTTAGTGCTACAAATGCCTTAAGAGAACATGTAAAAGATGAAGTGCGTATTCATGGCATCATCACCAATGGCGGACAAGCTCCGAATGTGGTGCCCGATTACGCCAGTGCTCGTTTTTATCTTCGAGCAAAAACTAGACCGGTTTTAAACGATGTGTATGAGAAATTTGAAAAGATTGTTCAAGGAGCCGCACTGCAAACTGGTACCGATTATAAATTTGGTCTCTTTCAAAATAGTGTAGATAACGTCGTCCTCACGCCCTTATTTGACGAAGTATATGAGAAACACTTGAATCGATACGGTGAAAAGATAGAAGGGTCGGCAAACGATGGCGGCGGTGGCTCGTCAGATGTAGGCAATATTAGCCAAGTGGTTCCAACCATCCAACCCTACATAAAAATCAGTGAGGAATATATTGCCGGACACAGTGTGGAGTTTAGGGAAGCAGCGAAAAGTGACTTGGGTTTGGCCTCCATTGCTTTGGGCGCGAAAGTTCTAGCATCTACAGCCCTTGATCTTTTAGAAAATCCAAAATTACTTGCACAAATAAAAGAACAACATGCACAAAATGTCCAAGAACAAAACAGTTAATGAGATAGGGGATAGAAATGATTGAATTAAAAAATGTCTCAAAAACATTTCAAACGGATGAGAGAGAAGTCCATGCCGTCAAAGATGTTGATTTGAGAATTGCTGCAGGAGAAATTTTTGGTGTGATCGGCTACAGTGGTGCCGGGAAAAGTACGCTAGTGCGCTGCATTAATTTGCTGGAAAGGCCCTCAGCAGGGCAAGTGCTCATTGATGAGGTGGACTTGACGCAATTGGCAGAAAAAGAATTAAGAGTGGAGCGGCAAAATATCGGCATGATTTTCCAGCAATTCAACTTGCTGGGGTCGCGCACCACCTATCAAAATGTTGAATTTCCTCTCAAAAATAGAGGGTATAGCAAAGAAGAAATCACAGAAAAAGTCACTTCTTTGCTAGATTTGGTGGGGATTGCCGATAAAGCCGATACGTATCCTTCGCAATTATCGGGCGGACAAAAACAAAGAGTGGCGATTGCCAGAGCCTTGGCGACCGATCCCAAGATTTTATTGTGTGATGAGGCGACTTCTGCTCTCGATCCGCAGACAACAAAATCGATTTTAAAGCTGCTGAAGGATGTCAATAAACAATTGGGGATTACCATTGTGATTATTACCCATGAAATGGGCGTCATCAAAGAAATCTGTCACCGAGTAGCAGTGATGGAAGATGGCTTCGTTGTGGAATTAAATGATGTGGCTTCAGTATTTTCCAATCCACAAGCGCAAATTACTAAAGAATTTATCAGCTCAACCTCCTCGCTTTCTCGAATTGATGAGTTGATTGAAGAAGAGGCGTCCATTGTTCAGTTGGGACCAGGCGAGCGTATCTGGCGCCTAGACTTTTACGGAGCGGAAACCAAGGAAGCGCTGATTGCTGAATTGGCGCAGACCTTTAATATTGAACCGAGTATTATCTTCGCCAATGTGGAAGTCCTCTCAGATACCGTATTAGGTTCATTGATTGTGCGCTTATCGCTGCCGGATGAAATAGAATTCGATGTGTTTGCGTATCTGCAAGAGAAAAACATTAAAGTAGAGGTGATCAAACATGCCTGATTTTATCGTCCAATTCATGCAAGAATACACCCCGAACTTATTGACGTATTGGGATGACTTTATTGTGAGTATTATTGAAACCTTTCAAATGCTCTTTGGTTCCGGTATCTTTACCTTTATTATCGGTTTGTTTTTAGGCACCTTGTTAGTCGTCACGCGTGAAGGGAACATTTTGGAAAACAAAGCGGTTCATCGTGCGATTGATTTTGTAACCAATATTTTCCGCTCGATTCCTTTTGTTATCTTAATTACTGTATTGATACCCATTACATCACTTGTCATGGGGACCTTCATTGGTGTGAGAGGAGCCATATTCCCGCTGATTGTCGGCTCGATTCCTTTCTTTATCCGGCAAGTCGACGCCGCCTTATCCGATATTGACAATGGTTTAATCGAAGCGGCCCAGGCGATGGGGCTTTCGCCGATTGAAATTATTTTTAGGGTCTATTTAAAAGAAAGTATTCCTGCCTTGGCTCGCTCGACGACTATTACAATTATCAGTTTACTCGGTTTGACAGCTATGGGTGGAGCAGTCGGCGGTGGCGGGATTGGTTCATTTGTTATCCGCTATGGACATAATCGATATATGACGGATATCACTAACGTATCGGTCATTGCAATTTTAATCTTTGTATTGGTCATTGAATTGATTGGTAATTTAGTTATTAAAAAAACAACCCATTAAAAAAGGAGAAATTCACATGAAAAAATTCTTACGTATTTTCGGTCTTGCATTCGCATTTGTCTTGGTACTCGCTGGTTGTGGAAGTAATGAGGGGGCCGCTGACGGAGACGAAGTGGTCAAGATTGGAGTGATCGGTTCGGATTCCGCGGTTTGGAACCATGTCGCTGATAAAGCGGCGGAAGAAGATATTGCAATTGATCTCGTTTTCTTTGACTCTTATCCGCTGCCAAATGCAGCGTTGGATGCGGGTGAAATTGATTTAAACTCTTTCCAGCACTATATTTATCTGGAAACAGAAGTGGAACAATTTGATTATGACTTGACTGTACTTGGTGAAACGAGCTTGGCGCCTTTAGGTATTTACTCTAATCAATTAACGGATGTGTCAGAAGTCCAAGATGGCGCTCAAATTGTTATTCCGGATGATGTTACAAACGGCGGCCGTGCTTTACTGCTTTTACAGGATGCGGGTTTAATTACGGTGGATGAGGCAGCCGGGTTAACGCCGACACTGAAAGATATCGAAAACCCTAGAAACTTTGATATTGTTGAGTTAGCAGCGGCCAATATTCCTGCTTCTCTAGAAGAAGCTCCTTTAGCTGTTATTAACTCAGGGATTGCGACAGATGCAGGCTTAACTCCGCCGGAAGATGCGCTTGTGTTGGAAGATTCAAAACCAGGAGACAACCCATATATCAACGTGATTGTTTCGCGCACAGAAGATGCGGAAGATGAAACACTAAACCGTATTGTTGAATTGTATCAAACAGAAGACACGAAAGAAGTCATTATCGAAGATTCTAAAGGCGGTTCCATTCCAGTCTTTTAAAAAAGGTTGCATTCCTCCCTTCGTTCTGTTAGTATAATAAAGCTTATGCGATGAGCCGACCTGAACAGGATTTTTACAGGTCATTTGCACGTCACTGCATAAGAAAACAGTGATGAAGGGTCAGTGGATGTGAACACTGCTCTTATCTACCATTTTAAAAAATGAATAGATTGCCAGCAAGCGTAGACAATGACCTGTCTGCGTTTTTTGCTTTTCTCTGCAGGCATTTCAAATCATCATTTGATTAAAGAATCTTCATATATTTTTCAAATACCGAGGCTTTATCCTTTAATTCTTCTTTTATTCTTTCTATACTTTTAAGTAGAGAGAAACAAAAAATGAATAAAGGAGAGATATTTATGAATCAGTTACAAAATGCGTTTAGTTCACTGATTAATATGTTGCCGGCCTTATTAATGGGGATTGTGTTAGTCCTTGTCGCCTGGGTAGTGGCTACACTTGTGCGCAAAGGGGTAAGAGCGGGACTGCATGCAGCGAATCTGGATGAGAAGTTAAATCAAGGCGCTGCTGATCAAGGAACGAGTATGGTTGATGTGATTGCCCAAGTCTTTTATTATTTAGTATGGGTGCTCTTTTTACCAGCTATTTTTGATACATTTGGCTTAACATCAGTGGCTCAACCGATTCAAAACATGTTGGATACAGCCTTGGCGTATCTGCCAAATCTGATTGCTGCGGCAGCACTCATTGCAGTAGCCGTTGTAGTGGGACGTTTTGTTAAAAATCTTGTCTATAACTTGGCCTTGTCTTTGAATATTGACCGTTGGGTGTCAAAACTGACGAGTCAAGACAGTGAAATGAAAACAAGACAAGGGGTTTCAGCCGAACAAAAAGATACCTTCGCAAAAGTTCTTGCAAACATTGTCTATGTCTTAATTTTAATTCCGATTTTAATTGTAGCGTTGGAAGCATTAAATATTCGCTCGATTTCAGAACCGATTATTAATGTATTGAATCAAATTCTCGCAGCGATTCCAAACATCTTAGTTGCAGCCATTTTACTAGCAGTAGGTGTCGCAATTGCCAAATTTGTTGGTGATTTAGTGGCCAATTTACTGAGAGGAACTGGCATCAATAATTTAACAAATAATATGGACGTTAAAGGCACGCAAAACTTGGATCTGGCAAAAATTAGTGGTCAAGTTGTTGCCTTTCTGATTGGTTTATTCTTCTTTGTAGAAGCGTTGAACGCGTTAAATCTACAAATTTTAAACACAATCGGTGCTGCGATTATCGCTTATCTGCCAAATATCATCTTTGCGATTATTATTCTTGGCTTGGGTGTCATTGGTGGACAATGGTTAGCTGGTATTATTTCAAAATCGACAGGCAGTAAATGGGCAGGAAGAATTACTCAATACATTCTCTATGCCTTTGCACTGTTTATGGTGTTAGACCAGTTGAATTTTGCGAATAATATTGTGAATACAGCGTTTATCTTCATTATTGGAGGATTATCTGTTGCCTTTGCCTTGTCATTTGGTTTAGGTGGACGCGAGTTTGCCAAGAAACAACTTGAGAAATTAGACGACAAAGTAGAAGAAGAAGCTCAAAAAGAAGGCAGTGACAATCCAAGTACTGACCCTTCAGACAATATCGATTTATAAAATAGCACGTTATCAATAAGAACCAATAGAAAAGAAAAGGTGTCACAAAATCATTTTGATTTTGTGACATCTTTTTAGTTTTATTTGGATTAGGGAGAATAGACTTCGCGACACGAAAACTGATTTGGTGTCGCAGTGCGAAATTTTTGCGATACGAAATCCAAATTCACGTCGTCGTCTGTCTATTTACTCCTTCATTTGGCTAATCGACTTGATCCACATCTTCTGGGAATCTTTTTAATAATTCTTCTCTTTCTTCTTCAGAAGCTGTTTCATACCATTTTTCCGCTTCGGTACGCGAGCGGGTAAACAAAGCCTCTTTTTCTGACCCCTCAGTTTCTTTCTCTGCATTGACCAGATCCAAGGTTTTTGCACGGATTAAATGTGTCATATTTGACATTGAGCCCGGTAAATCTCTCCATCCGTAAGCCATAAACATGCCTCCTTTCTTCTAAGATAAATTGAGTTACGTCTCACGAGGTTCTTTTTCCGATTGTTTTTTACCGTCTTTTGTATAAATAATGACTTTTGTTTCTCTATTACGTGCAATGTCTTTGGCGCGTTCGACCGCATCTTCTTTATATTCAAAGGTCGAATCCGCTTGCTTGGCATCTACTGTTTTTACTTTCCACACTTCGTCTTCATAAATGACTTCCACATCGTTTTCGATGAGTTCTTCGTTACTGGAAGAATCATGTGAATCTGTTTTTTTCGGATCCTCTTCTTTCTCAAAGGCCTTTTTTTCTTCCGCTGAAGCCTCGTCATACCATTCTTGTGCTTGCGAATGGGCGATAGGAATGAGTTGACCTTCATCATAACCCTCAGCTTCTAAGGCATTCGCAATATCAATCGCCTTTTTTCGAACTAAAGGATCCATATTTTTCATTGAATCCGGATAATCTTGCATATTCCATGGCATTGTTCTAGTCCTCCTTTAAATAGTCGCATTCTGCTTTCATTTATAGCATGCCTACAAAAGATTGCCAAGCAAAGTGCTTACATAGAGGGTATTTTTACAGGATACGAGCGGAAGTTTGTTATGATGGAGGTAATGATTTTACAAGGAGGAATTTCAATGAAAAAAGTATTAGTTATCGGTGGTACGCAATTTTTTGGAAAAAAGGCCGTCGAGTTACTCGTCAAAAAAGGGCACCAAGTCACTATCGCCACGCGTGGCAATAAACCCCATCCATTTGGCGACGAGGTCGACCATATCATTTTAGACGCAAGAGACGGCAGCCATGAAGGTTGGAATGAAGTGGTCAGTCAACAATGGGATGCGGTTTTTGATAATGTGTGCTATACAAAAGAAGATGCCGAATTGCTCGTTGAAAAATTAACCGATGTTACCAACCACGTCTATTATACGTCATCCTTAGCGACGTATTCGGGAGACAAAGAAGGGTATACAGAAAGTGATTTTGACCCTTTTACTTATGAAATTGACCCAGAAAAAGAAGTCACTTACGGCGAAGGGAAGCGGCAGGCAGAAGGGGTCTTATTTACCCAAGCTCCCTTTCATGTGACGGCTTTTCGTTTTCCCATCGTACTGGATACGGATGATTACACCAAAAGACTGCATTACTACATTGAAAAAGGATTAAAGGAAGAAACTATTTATTTAGAGAATGTAGATTATAAAATTAATTTTGTAAAAGGTTCCACCGCTGCCGAGTCTATTGTATGGGCGATTGAAAATGAAAAGAGCGGGATTTACAATATCAGTTCAAAAGATGCGATCACCCTTGGCACACTAATGCTTTGGATTGAAGAAGGCCTTGAGAAGGCAGTACACGTAGAAGAAACCGGTGAGCCCGTGCCTGATTCGCCTTTCAGCATACCGCATCATTGGTATTTATTGTCCGATAAAATTGAAGAAGAAGGCTTTCCTTTACAAGCCTCAGCTGAATGGATGAAACCCTTGATAGATGAGTTGAGAAAACAATACCTCTAAAAAAAGTGGCAATAGAGGTCTTTTGGGGTATAATAAGGCCTATTCAAATGAATAAATAGTGAGGGGAGAGTGAGAGTATGAAGAATATCCAGACTGTTTTAGTCGCTAACCGTGGAGAGATTGCGATTCGCATTATGCGCGCTTGTCATGAGTTAGGGATTAAAACAATTGGTATCTACTCTGAAGAAGATATCGGCACATTACACCGCCAAAAAGCGGATGAATCCTATTTAATTGGTGAGGGGAAAAGCCCGACGCAGGCGTACTTAGATATTGAAGGCATCCTGAGACTTGCGAAAGAAACCAATGTCGATGCGATCCATCCAGGGTATGGCTTTTTAAGTGAAAATGAAAAATTTGCTCGCCGCTGTGAAGAAGAAGGCATTAAGTTTATTGGTCCCGAGCAAAAACACCTAGAGATGTTTGGCAACAAAACACGAGCCCGTGAAACCGCCATTGCCGCCGGTTTAAAAGTGATTCCGGGAACAGATGGAAAAATTTCATCTGTGGATGAAGTCTATGCCTTTGGCCAAGAACATGGCTACCCGATTATTGTCAAAGCTGTCAGTGGGGGCGGCGGGAAAGGGATGCGCATTGTCCACGCCGAAAGTGAAGTTCAAGAAGCTTTTGAACGCACAAAGTCTGAAGCAATTAACTCCTTTGGCAATGATGCGTTGTATGTTGAAAAATATATTAACAACCCTAAGCATATTGAAGTGCAAATTCTTGGCGACCAGCATGGCAATGTGGTGCATTTGTATGAACGAGATTGTTCAGTTCAAAGACGTCATCAAAAAGTAGTGGAAGTCGCTCCGGCTTATGGCTTAAATGAAGCCATTCGGAAAGAGTTATGCGAAGCCGCGCTGCAATTAATGAATTATGCCGAGTATGTGAATGCAGGAACGGTTGAATTTTTAGTTTCTGGCGATGAGTTTTACTTTATTGAAGTAAACCCTCGCGTCCAAGTAGAACATACTGTTACTGAAAAAGTCACAGGCATCGATATTGTAAAAACACAAATCTTAATTGCAGACGGCGAAAAGCTCTGCGATCCGGTGATTGATATTCCAGCGCAAGAGGATATCCAAGTAAAAGGTTATGCTTTTCAGTGCCGGATTACAACAGAAGATCCGCTCAATAATTTTGCGCCAGATACGGGTAAAATCAGCGGCTACCAGTCACCAGGTGGGCCGGGTATCCGTTTAGATGCGGGCGATGCTTTCCGCGGCTCGGTTATTTCGCCTTACTACGATTCGCTGTTGGTGAAGATTACGACCAACGGGACGACTATTGAAGAAACGATATCTAAAATGAAACGCGCACTTGATGAGGTCAGAGTGGTTGGCGTAAAAACTAATATCAGCTTTTTAAAAAATATTATCGAGCATCCGAAGTTTCTAAAAGGGGACTATGACACCACCTTTATCCAGGACTATCCGGAATTGTTTGATTTTGTCCCGCCAAGAAACCGCGGGCAAAAAATCTTAACGTATATTGCGGATGTTACGGTGAACGGCTTCCCGGGTGTGGAAGAGAAGGAGAAACCGCGATTCGAACCGAGAATAGTTCCGCAAGCTTCAAATGTGCAGGCTTCAAAATCGCAAAAGACCTTTAAACACATCTTAGACAATGAAGGGCCAGAAGCGGTAGCTCAGGCGGTTTTAGATTCGCCGAATGCACTGCTGACAGATACTACCTTACGCGATGCGCATCAGTCCTTATTAACCACTCGTTTAAGAACAAATGATATGACGCGTATTGCTCCTTATATGAATGAGATGATGAAAGAGTACTTTTCTCTTGAAATGTGGGGCGGAGCCACCTTTGATGTGGCGTATAACTTCCTGCGTGAAAGTCCCTGGGATCGGTTAAGAGAATTGCGCGCCTTGATTCCGGATATTCCTTTTCAAATGCTTTTGCGTGCTTCGAATGCTGTCGGGTACAAGAACTACCCAGACAATGTGATTCAGAAATTTATTCAAACCAGTGCGAAAAACGGGATTGACGTGTTTCGTATTTTTGATTCCTTAAACTGGATAGAGACGTTGAAATTGCCAATTGAAGAAGCACTCAAGACTGACAAGATAGTAGAGGGAACCCTTTGCTATACCGGTGATATTTTAAATCCAGACCGTTCCAAAATTTATACGCTAGATTACTATGTCAATTTTGCGAAAGAATTGGAAAACCAAGGCGTTCATATGCTTGGCATTAAAGATATGTCAGGCGTATTAAAACCGGAAGCTGCGTATCAATTGATTAAAACATTAAAAGAAGAAATCCGTATTCCCATTCATCTGCACACACATGATACCAGCGGCAATGCGATTCCGATGTATTCAAGAGCGATTGATGCAGGAGTCGATATTATAGATACCGCCAATGCCGCCTTATCTGGACAAAATTCACAGCCGGATGCAAATGCTTTGTACTATACGCGTCAAGGAACAAATCGCTCAATTGAAGTGAATGTGGAAGCCAATGACAAAATGGCTGAATACTGGAAAGCAACCCGTGAATACTATGGTTCCTTTGAAACAGACCTGAAGACTTCCTTTACAAAAGTGTATGAGGTAGAAGTACCGGGAGGACAATACAGTAACTTACGTGCCCAAGCCAACTCTCTAGGTTTGAGTGCACGGTTTGATGATGTATTAGAGATGTACAAGCGTGTGAATTTATTATTTGGAGATATTGTAAAAGTGACGCCTTCATCCAAAGTGGTCGGCGATATGGCCTTGTTTATGGTGCAAAATGAGCTCGATGAAGAAAGTGTTATCGAACAAGGACCAGCCTTGGACTTCCCAGATTCAGTGATTTCTTTCTTTGAGGGTCAAATTGGGCAACCAGCTGGGGGCATGAACAAAGAACTCCAAAAAGTTGTACTAAAAGACCGAGAATTTATCACAGATCGACCTGGAAAACATCTTGAACCTTACGACTTTAAACAAGCCCGCAAAGAGCTGGAACAAGTGCTCTCAGAGAAAGCCATCGATGATGAATCTTTGCTCAGCTATGCTATCTATCCAAAAGTGTACAAAGATTATTTGAGCTTTTATGAGACATATAATAAAGTACAGGTGATCGATACCCCCACATTCTTTTACGGGATGGAATTAAACGAACAAATCCTTATAGAGATTGAAAAGGGCAAGACATTGCTTATTGAATTGACTAGTATTGGCCCGCTGAAAGAAGGCGGCAACCGTACCGTGTACTTTGACTTGAACGGAATGCCTTATGAGGTGGAAGTGGTGGATCGTAAGGTGGAAGGGACGGCGGTCGTTCGTCCAAAAGCCGATAAAATGAATGAAAAAGAAGTCGGTGCACAGATGCCAGGAACGGTTATTAAGGTATTTGTTCAAGCTGGTGATAAAGTCTCTCAAAACCAGCCTTTGATTGCTACCGAAGCGATGAAAATGGAATCAACCATTCAGGCCCCAATGGATGGTGTCATCAAAAGTATTTATGTCCGTGAACAAGAACAAGTCAAAGGAAATGATTTGTTGATTGAATTTGAATAACAAAACAAAAAAGACTGGCTGCCTGTAGGCAGTCAGTCTTTTTGATGAGGTGTTTCCTCAAACGAATAAACAAAAGGTTAGGCCGTTTCCACTTCCATTAAACGGTCGTGAATCTCTGCAAGTTCCACTTGGCGTACTCGTTTTGGTAAGAACATACGAATTTCTTCCTCATTGTAT
>JBHWQC010000091.1:0-3216 GCA_043425375.1 Atopostipes sp. | reverse complement strand
GGTGTGGATCCTGGGGGCATTCTTGTTGATTAAGCGCGATGCATGATCCCGCTGCCGCTTCTTGGCACCCTGGCCCTGCTTTCGGCCACCGCGCCCTTTGCCACCGACATGTACCTGCCGGTGTTGCCCGCTATCGTCGAGGATCTAGACACTAGCCGCGCCCTTGTGCAGCTCACCCTCACCGGCTTCTTCATCGGGATGGGGCTGGGCCAGCTGGTAATTGGCCCCCTAAGTGATGCGATAGGGCGCAAAGGCCTCTTAATCGCAGGCGCCGGCTGCGCACTGGCGGCCTCCGTCCTCGCCGCCCTTGCGCCCTCCATTGAGGTACTTGTATTCGCGCGGGCCCTGCAGGGGCTCGGCGGGGGAGCCTGCGTGGTTCTCGCGCGCGCGGTGGTACCGGATCTCTTGGCCGGCAAGGCCGCGGCCAAGGCCTACTCTTTGCTCATGGCTCTCCAGGGCATCGCCCCAGCAGTCGCCCCAGTTATCGGTGGGGTACTGGCGCAGCCTTTGGGCTGGCGCGGAATCTTCTGGGTGCTCGCCGCCCTCCACGCGCTGCAGTTTGTCCTGGCTATCATCGTGGTTCCGGAGACTGCGGGCGGGCGTCCCCACGATCACCTCGTGTCCACCGTGGCGCGGAACTACCTGGCTGTGGCCAAGAGTCTGCGCTTCTGGGGCTTCGTGGTGACCATGGCCTACGGCTTCTGCTCGATGTTTTGCTACATCGCCGCATCTTCCTTCGTCATGCAGGAAGAATTCGGCTTCTCCGCGGCGGGCTATTCGCTCGTCTTTGCCTGCAACTCCTTGGGCCTGTTCGCCGCCACCCTGCTCAACGCCAAGGCCCTCGATACCTACTCTTCCGCCACGCTGTTGCGTGTTGGGGTGGCTGCGGCTTTTGTGTCTACGGTGGCGCTGGCGGCGTCGATTGTCGCGGGCGCTCCCGTGTGGCTCATCCTAGGAATCCTCTTTTGCGCCGTGGCTCCCACCGGATTCATCATGGGCAATTCCACCGCTTTGGCCACCGGGCTCATGCGTAAGCGGGCGGGCTCCGTGACCGCCATCATGGGGTTCATGCAGTCCTGCCTGGCCGGGGCGGTCAGCCCGCTGATGGGACTGGGCAGTGACGCGCTCATGACCATGGGCGTAGGCATGGTCATCTGCACCGCCATTGCCCTAGTCGGCGTCACCTTTGCCACCCGCAGGCTGCCGCAGGCGTGATGAAGGTCTAGTTACTGCAGCGCGGAGGTCAGGCGCATGGCGTTGTCGACGTAGCGGCGGAAGTATCCGCGCTCGTTCCATTCCGCGAGGGTGAGTTCGTGGCACACGGCGCGGTAGTTGCCGGCCAGCTCATTGAACTGCGCGATGAGGTCGCCCTTGGCCACCAGCATGGTGGACTCGTAATTCAGGCCGAAGGAGCGCATGTCCATGTTGGACGAGCCAAACATGCACAGTGGATCGCCCTCCTCATCATCCGGGTCGGTGAGGACGAACTTGGAATGCAGGACAAAGGGCTCAGGGAATTGGTAAATGTGCATTCCTGCCTCCAGGAGCGCCTGGTAGTAGGAGGATTGGGCGTGGTTGACCATGAATTGATCGGCCTTGCGGGAGACGTAGAGCTCTACGCGTACGCCTCGATAGCACGCGGTGGTCACGGCCTCGAGGAGGGATTCATCGGGGACGAAGTAAGGCGAGACCATCACGAGGCGCCGCTTGGCGTGGTGCACCAGGGAATTGAACATGCGCAGGTTGGGCTCGGTGGTATAGCCGGGACCTGAGGGGATAAGCTGAAGGTAGTTGACGTCCGCGGCCTCGCCGTCGTCATAGTCCAGCGCCTCGAGCTCTAAGGTCTCGTTGGACTCGATGTACCAATCCACGGCAAAGATTCCCGTCATCGAGGTAACCACCGGCCCGGTTAGCTTGACCATGTAGTCGATCCAGTAGCGGTCGGTGGTGCGGTACTCGCGTTTGATGAGGTTCATTGAGCCGATGAAGCCAGTGTGCCCGTCCACGATGAGCAGCTTGCGGTGATTGCGCAGGTCGGGGCGGCGGAAACGGGCCTTGTGGAGCTGAATGGGCAGCGTGAGGTGCCATTCGACGCCTATCGCGCTCAGGCGCTTGCCCAAGGTGGAGTAGCCGTCATACTTAATGCTGCCTATCTGATCGAGCAGCAGTTTCACCTTGACTCCGCGGGCGGTGGCGCGCGCGAGGGATTGATAGAAGCTGTCGGTGGTCTCATCCCAGGACTGGATGTAGACCTCGATGAGCACGTAGTGCTCTGCCTTGTCGATGGCCTGCGCCATGGCCTCGATAGCGGATTCATAGTCCGCATAAAGACCCTGGTTGCGCCCGATAAGTGCCGGGTATCCCGTCAGGGTGCGGTTGAGCCGAATGACGGATTCTATCTCGGGGGAAAGCCTGCCGGAGGGGTGATCCGGGGTATTGGCCGTGACATCCTCGATGAGCTCATTGGCCTCTTGCTGAATGCGGTGGCGCCGGCGGTTGATAGACGGCGAGCCCATGAGGAGGAAGAGCGGCAGACCCACGATGGGAAGCAGCAAAATGGCCAGCAGCCAGGCGCTGGAGCTCGAGGGGCGCCTGCCCTCTGGGACCACGCCGATGGCGATGATCTTTATCGTGTAATCGATGATCAAGAAGATCAGTTGCCAGATGGTGAGATCGACGCTGAGAGTCATAAGTTTTAGTCCTCGCCTTGGCTTTAACGGACCGAGTCGAAGTCGGGGAGATCGAAATCGGCGATGAGTGGGGCGTGATCGGAGGTTTTATCGCCCGCGCGCTCAACTAGGTCTACCTGGGCACCGCGCACCGTGCGGGCCAGCGGCGCCGAGGCGAGCTGGAAGTCGATGCGCATTCCCTCGTTCTTTTGGAAGCGCATGCCCTTGTAATCCAAGTAGGTATAGCGCTGTTTCTCGGTGTAGCGGCGGGTTACCTCCTCGAGGCCGGCTTCCTCGAGCATCTGAAAGGCCGCGCGTTCTGGCTCGGTCACGTGCGTCTTGCCGCGGAAGGCTTCCATGTCCCATACGTCCTCATCGCGCGGGGCGATGTTGAAATCCCCCACCAGCAGCAGCTTGGATTGCGCACGGGCATGGGCGTAGCGCGAGAGGGAATAGAGAAACTGCAGCTTATAGTCGTAGTGGCGGTCGGTGATCTCGCGCCCATTGGGCACGTAGAGCGACCAGATCTCCACCCCGCGAATGAGTT
>JBHWQC010000090.1:0-5497 GCA_043425375.1 Atopostipes sp. | reverse complement strand
TAGTTGTAGAGAGTCGTATTCAGGTAAGCTGGCGACTCTTTTTTATTTAGAAAGGAGAAATAATATGATCGTAAAGACAATTACCTATACAGATTTTAATGGTAATGAACGTACTGAAAGTTTTTGGTTCCATCTTTCTAGACCGGAACTTACCGAAATGCTCCTGGGAATAGACAATAATATCGAAACATATATAAAAACTATAATTAAGAGCGAGAATTACTATGAAATAGTTAAGATTTTTAAGAAACTTCTTCTGGAAGCTTATGGCGAAAAGTCTGAAGATGGACGAAGGTTCATTAAATCGCCTGAAAAAGCGAAGGAATTCTCAGAAACTGAAGCATATTCAGTTTTGTTTACTGAACTCACTACGAATGAAGAGAAGGCCAGTGAGTTTGTTAATGGCTTGATTCCTAAGGATACCGAAACGGGGAAGTAAAAACGAGGATTAGGAGAATGCTTCAGATTACAATACCTGCTAGGGAAGTAGCTTATGACGAAGTCAAAAATGAGTTTAGCTATAGTAAAGAATGTGTATTGCAATTAGAGCATTCTCTTGTTTCCATTTCAAAATGGGAATCGAAGTGGCATAAACCATTTTTGGATAAAAAAGAAAAGACCGCAGAAGAGATAATAGATTACATTCGCTGTATGACAATTACTCAGAACGTTGACCCAACAGTCTATAACAATTTAACGAAAGACAACATATCTGCGATTATAGCGTATATAGATGATCCTATGACCGCAACTTGGTTCAACGATGATAAAAACAAAAAATCGGCTCGTAAAGAGATACTGACTAACGAATTAATCTATTATGCTATGTGTTCATATAATATACCAGTGGAATTTCAGAAATGGCATCTCAATCGATTGCTAACACTTCTTCGAGTATTTAAAATTAAGAATGAGCCATCTAAGAAAATGTCTAAGAGTGAAATTATGCGACGCAATAAATCTTTGAACGAAGCTCGGAAAAATGCTCTTGGCACTAGAGGATAGGCGGTGGGTTTAAGTGATTACCTTTAAGCAAACCGGAGATTTTAAAAAAGTAACTAATTACTTCGAAAAACTCCCCAGAATAGTGAAAAATGTTAATCTTGATAAATATGGACTTCGTGGCATCCAAGCATTGTCTGATGCTACGCCAGTTGATACTGGTAGAACTGCGGCCTCATGGGCTTATCAGATAGAACAAAAAAATAATGGAGTGGCAATCATCTTTACCAATTCCAATGTTCAAAATGGAGTACCGATTGCAATTCTTATTCAGTACGGACATGCCACAAGAAATGGTGGTTGGGTAGAAGGAAGAGATTACATAAACCCTTCCATTCGTCCGATATTCGATGATATGGCGCAAAAACTTTGGAAGGAGATGACGGAAGTATGAGTCAAACGATTGATCAAAAAGTTGTAGAAATGCGATTCGAAAATGAGAACTTCGAACGCAATGTTGCAACAAGTATGACAACTTTGGATAAGCTCAAGCAAAATTTAAATTTTAAAGGCGCTAGCACCGGCATTTCTCAATTAGAAAAAAGCGCCAATAAAGTTGATATGAGCAGTTTAGCGAATGGTGTAGAAAAAGTGACATCTAATTTTTCTGCACTTGAAGTTATTGGTGTTACTTCATTGGCTAAAATAACTAGTGCTGCTATTGATACTGCTTCGACATTAATTAAATCGTTATCTAGTGATCAGATATTTTCCGGTTGGAATAAATATGAACAAGAAGTCGGTTATATTCAGACAATTATGAATGCCACTGGAAAAACAGAAAAACAAGTTAATAAGTATTTAGACGAATTATCTTGGTTCTCTGATGAAACCAGTTACGGATTGACGGATATGATGGCTGCTTTATCTACTATGGTTTCGTCGGGTGGAGATATTGAAAACCTAACATCATTAATTACTGGTGTTGCCAATGCTACGGCCTTTGCTGGTAAAGGCGCTAATGAATTTAAGCGTATAATGTATAATATTAACCAATCATACAGCCAAGGTTTTTTATCTCTACAGGATTGGAAAAGCGTTGAATTAGCTGGTGCTGCCTCGGAACAACTTAAAAAAGAAATAATCAAAGCTGGCGAAGATTTGGGTGAAATTAATATAGGAGACGTTACTGCGGGAACATTTTCAAATTCACTTAAAGATAAGTGGGTCACTCGTGAAGTGATGGAAAGAGCATATGGGCGTTTTGCCGCCGCAAGTAAAGAGGCGTATAAATTAGTTCAACAAGGCGCTTTTGATACGGCAGCCCAAGCTTATGATTATTTAGAGTCTCAGGTCACTAAAGAATTTGGGGAATTAAAGACGATTCTTAAAGTGGGAATGAAAGATACCGCTGATAATAAGCAAATTGCGGAAATTCAAAAGATTTTAAAAGAAAAAGGCTATCAAATTAAGGATAGCAGCGGTATTTTCGATGAAAATACTTTGACAGCTATCAAAGAATTTCAGAAGGAAAGTAAGTTAGCCATAGATGGTATTATTGGTCCTCAAACTTGGGCAGCATTAACCAAGGTGAATAATAGAATCGACGATTTGGCGATTGATAGTGCTAGGGCTGCTCAGCAAGCTAAGACGTTTACCGAAGCAATTGTTGCGACTCAGGACGCCGTTAGTTCAAAATGGAAAGAAACATTTAAAATCATTTTTGGCGGTTACGAAGAGTCTAAAGTATTATGGGGCGATTTTGGTGATTCATTGTGGGAATTATTTGTCCCAAGTGGAATTCAACGAAATAAGATTCTGCAAGCTTGGAAAGACTTGGGTGGTAGAGACGATCTTATTGCCGGCTTTACCAATATTGTAGATGCTGTTATTAACGCTCGTGACGCTATTAAAGGAGCTTTTCAGAATATTTTCCCGCCAATGACCGGCGAAAAACTGGCATCAATCACAAAACAGTTTCGTATATTTACTGAATACTTGAATGGTACTCGTTCCATTTCAGAGCTTACGAATAAAGCTATAGAAAAGTTATCTTCCGCATGGCAGTATCTAAAAAATGCTGTTGAACAGCCTTCGACGGTTTTGTCGGATCTTCAAACTGTTTTCAAGAATCTTACTAGTAATATTCAAAATTCCTTCCCAGGATTAATAAAATGGGCGACTGAATTATATAATACTGTTTCATCTGCTAACCTTTTTCAAGATGCTGTCAAAATCATAAATGACATATTGGGAAGTATCGGCGAGTGCTTTTCTAACACGACCAAACAGTTGATCGAATTTGTTAAGGGTCTTGATTTAGTTAAAAAGGGTTTGACATTTTTAGAAAAACCTCTAAATTCTTTCCAAAGTTTTTTGGATGGAATCTCTAAGAAAGCTAAAGGCGCTAAAAAAGAAATCTCTATCATGGGGGACAGTCTTTCAAACTCTTTAAAAATTGGGAATGATGGAGGGTATAAGAGCATTAACCTTAATGCTGCCAAAACCCTGAGTTCTTTTGGAGATAGTAAAAACTTGAATTCTTCGGGGGCTATTAAAACCTTAAGCTCTCTTGACCGTATTGGCTCAAAAGGAAATCAAGAAAAAGATGTGATTACTGCTTCTAAGAATTTTGGACAAACTCTTTTGAAAGCGTTGCGCGATGTTCTCGACGCCATCGTTAAAGATCTTCCAGCACTATTTGATACGGCTATATTGGGTATGGTCACCCATTATATAGTTAAATTATTAAAGTCTTTTAAGAGCACTGTTGAACCGTTAGCCGATGTTAAAAAGGCTATCGTTGGCGTGTTAGATGGTATTAAAGATTCCATGACAGAATGGCAAAACAGTATCAAAGCTTCCATTTTTAAGGAAATTGCGAGCAGTTTGCTTATTTTAGCGGGAGCTCTTTTGGTTATGAGCTTTATACCAGCTGACAAATTACTTGGCGTGGTAGGTGCAGTTTCAGCTCTATTTACTGAGTTACTGCTTTCTTTCAAATTGGTCGCGTCTACTAGTAAAGAGTTAGGGAAACTTTCAGTTATAGCTGGAACATTTGTAGGTATATCAATAGCAATGTTGATACTGGCAAGCGCATTAAAGAAAGTTTCTAGCATACAGGCGGATCGTCTAACTGAATCCATGTATGCTTTTACAATCATCTTTTCCGAGTTGTTCTTATTTATAAAGCATTGCCCAACTACGGATATTGCTGCTTCTGGTGTTGCATTGTGGGGATTAGCTAAAGCTATGCTTGTTATGGCAAGCGCTTTGAAAATCGTTTCGACTATTACAAAAAATGGCGGTGATTTATGGGGAGCGGTTGAGGCTCTCGGTATAATGGTAGCTGTTTTAACCGGATCGCTAATGATGCTTAAAGAAGGTGTACCTAAGGGTTTAGGGGCAACAATGTTAGGCATTGCCGCTTCACTAATTCTTTTAGCTGTTGCTATTCGCATGCTATGTAAAATAGATACAATGAATCTTTTGAAGTCTATTGGAGCACTTGGCAGCGGATTAGCAATACTTACAATCGTACTAAATAATATGAAGGGCACGACTGGTGGCTCGGCAGCATTACTCATTGCCGCAAATGCCCTTATCGTACTGGCCGGAGCGATGGCGTTATTTGGGGTTATTCCAATGGACACCATTTGGAAGGGACTCTTTAATTTAGCATCTTCATTCATAGTTTTAGGAGCAGGATTAACTGTTATGGAAGGATGCTTAAATGGAGCTAAAGCCCTCGGAGTTGCTGGTGGAGCATTGATTATACTAGCTGCGGGTTTAGCTTTACTGGGTTCTATTCCTTTGGAAATGATTGGAATTGGTTTATTAGCAATTGCTGGCATGTTCACCGTTTTAGGTTTAGCAGCATTAGCTTTGACACCTGTTGTTCCAGTGATATTTTTGTTAGCTCAATCTTTACTTATGGTTGGCGCAGCGGCTTTTGCGATTGGAGCTGCTTTGATTCTTGCTGGAACTGGTTTAGGAATGATGGCTGCTGGTCTTAGTGCAGTAGCTGCTGCTGGGGTTGGTGCTTTGGCAGCGCTTATTGCGGCTATCGAGCAGTTATTTACTGACGAAAATGGTATTCTCGGATTATTAGCATCGTTATTCGAATCAGTCCTGACATTGATCGATGAACATCTTCCAACGATTATTGATAAAGTACTTTCCCTCCTCACTGGTATTTTAGAGGCTATAGCTAATAACATACAACCTATAGTTGAGGCAGGTATAGAAATTGTTTTGGGACTCATTCGTGGTATAAGCGAGAAAATGGATGACATAGCCCAAGCAGGTTTCGATTTGCTTATAATCTTTATCGATGGTCTTTCGAAGGCAATTGATGAAAATTTTACCGATCTTATGAATTCAGTATTGAATTTGATAACTACTATCATAGACAGTGTTGTTGAATTCTTGACTGGCGGAGCCGTAACCGACTTCTGTGCTTCTGGCAAAGCTGTTATAGAAGGATTCATCAAAGGTATGGGCGATATGATCAGTGCAGTAGTGCAGAAAGCTAAAGACATCGCTAAGGAGGCCG
>JBHWQC010000089.1:0-20273 GCA_043425375.1 Atopostipes sp. | reverse complement strand
GGCATTTTGAATTTGAAAGGTATCACTGGTCACCCGGGTCACCAGACTGCCCGGGGTAAATTGATCGACCGCGGACTGGCTTAAAGACAGCACTTTTTCATACAAATCGCTCGTTAAATTTTTCGTAAATCCAATGGCCGCTCTTGCCGAGAAAAACTGGGCCGTAATCGAGAAGCCTAAACTCACTAAGGCCACCAAAAACATTAAGCCAATATAAAAAAGCAATGATTGCCGATCCCCAGTCGGGATGACATAGTCAATAATTTGCACAACAATTAAAGGGACGGTTAATTCAAGTAAAGCTTCTACTAATTTCCCTAAGGGGGCGAGTATACCTATTAGCCGGTAGCCTCTAAAATACTTCAGTAACGACTTCATGCACCTGCTCCTACTCTCATTTCAAATTTATATGTCCATCATAACATAATCGAGTGAATGAAAAAAAAAGAATGATAAAATATCCGCATGGCTATTTCTTATCGCCTCTTTTGTTGAAACTTCTGAATCATCGAGGCGGTAAAACCCATTAACATTCCCAAAAGAAGTCCAAATAGGACATTTCCTAACAATTGAAAAATAGGCGTGAGGGAATAAGTGATGGCGTATAATAAATCATCAAAGCTCCAGCCGGTTTTTTCTAGGCCCAAAGGTTTTCGAAACAAGAACCAAATGATCACATCGATTCCTGCAATCAGTAGTCCGTAAATCGCACCCATCCAGACTAAAGGAGAAAAAGGAACATTTGTTTCTTTAAGCACCACATATAGCCAGATGAAAACTATACCGAATAAGAAGAGTAAATTGAGCCAGCTCCCTTCTCTTAACCAGCCCATTTGTCCAAAGACTCGATAAACAGCGCCTAATAGGGGTAAAAAGACAAACCATTGTTTGGGGACATTTTGAAATCTATTCTCTTTTCTCATTTTACTGCCTCCTATCGTCTCATTCGTTTTTGGATTCTTTCATGGGCATAATTACAAAAACGGAAGGCACCGCAAAAGTGCTCTTCCGTTTCCTCTTTTTTATTTTCACTCTTAACGCATGGTTACAAATTCTTCGGCCGCTGTCGGATGGATGGCGACGGTATCATCAAAGTCTGCTTTTGTAGCGCCCATTTTAATCGGCACCGCAAAACCTTGTGTCATTTCATCCATTCCTGCACCAATCCCGTGCAAGCCAACAACCACTTCATCTTCTCCTTGTACAATCAGTTTGAAGTAGGCGCGCTGACGCGTTTTTGAAAGCGCGGCATGCATCGAAGAGAAGACATTTTTGTACACTTTGATATTGTCTTTGCCGTATTCTCTCACCGCTTCTTCTTCCGTCAAACCAACCGTTCCAATGGGCGGTTCGGTAAAGACCACCGTCGGAATGTTTGTATAGTCTAAGAATAAATCTTTCTTATTATTGAATAAACGTTCCGATAAACGACGGCCTGCAGCAATCGCTACTGGTGTTAAGTTAAGGAGGCCTAAGACATCGCCAACCGCATAAATATTTTCAGCCGTTGTGTTTTGGAATTTATCCACTTGAATGTGGCCATTCTCTGTCAGCTCAACTCCGGCTTTGTCCAGGTTAATGTTTTCTACATTCGGCGCCCGGCCAGTTGCCCATAAGACTAAGTCGGTTTCATGTGTGGAACCATCTTCAAAATGGAGGATATATTTATCGTCTACTTTTTCGACTTTAGACACCGAAGCATTGGTATGAATTTTATCAGCATACCCTTCACGTTTGGCAATTTCCATATAGCCGTCTTTAATAATCGGGTCAAATGTATATAGAACAGACGACAAAAATTCAAACACATGGGCGTCTACACCAAGCGTACGCATTAAACCACTTAATTCAACCCCAATATAGCCTCCGCCAATGACCGCTACACTCTTTGGCAATTCTTCTAAATCAAAGAACCCATCCGAGTCAATGCCGTATTCCGCGCCTGGAATATTTAAACGTCTAGGTCGGCCCCCAGTCGCAATTAAAATATGGTCGGCCGTATATTCTTCGCCGTCCACTTCGACTGTTTGGTTATCGACAAATTTTGCATAGCCTTTAATGACTTCGACATTGTTACTGTCCAAACCTCTTTGGTAGGCAGTATGTAGAAATTGAATATAATTGTCTCGGTTTTTCTTCAATTTTGGATAGTTTAAGGTCGGTTCTTCTGAAAACTCCACCCCGTACCCATCCGCATATTTATCAATATCACCAATCATTTTCCCCACGTACCACATCACTTTCTTTGGCACACAGCCTAAGTTCACACAGGTCCCACCGAGGTCTTTGGCTTCAATTAAGCCGACTTTGGCGCCATGTTCACCCGCGCGGTTGGCGGAAGCAATACCCCCGCTCCCACCACCGATGACTAAATAATCAAAATGTTTTGTCATTTAATTCACTCTGCTTTCTGTATTCAAATTTTCCATGTTTGTTTCATACTTAAAATAATACTCGCCTAAATCCATTTTATATTTTTCTCTTTCTTGCCAAGGCTTATGCTTGCCGCAGTAATGGATAAAGACCACTTCTTCTTCCAGCCATTTTCGATTAAAGGTGTCTGGCATGACAAACTGTCCCACTTGGTATAAACGTGGATCCAGATTGTACAACTCCCACGGCCCGTCTTTCACAGCCCCGTTGTACAAATGGTTAAAGATATCTTGGTCGGGCAAAATAAGGATGGCTTTATTTTTAATCACCGCTTCGATAATTTCATCCGGTTGCCGTTCAGCTTTCAATTTCTCCACATTCATGAGAACTATCCCTGTATTGTAGTAGCGTTCAGCTTTTCGTGTGCCTAAGCGTAAATTATTGATGGGTTGGATGAGTTTATTTTTCACTTCATAGTCCATCGCTACAAACAGATTATCGTCAAATGACGTCTCATAAAAGGATCGAAGTGCATTTAAATTAATAATATCCGGATCTAAATAAAGGGCTCGCTCCACCTCATCTGGCAATAGATACGGCGCAAATAACCATAAATACATTTCAACCGTATAGTAGCGGTTAATTCGCACGTCTTCTGATTCTTCCAAGTAAGGCTGACAGTTGATAGGGTGAAAACGATACCCATAAAAAGTGACCGTCTCTTCTAAATCTTTGACTGCGTGTTCCTTTAAATTGTAGTGAAGGAAATAAATCGTAAAGGTTTCACTTGAATTGTTTTCATAAATAGAATGTAAAAGCACTTTAAATGTCGCCATATACGCCTCATCGAAAGAAAAAATAAGATTCATTTCGCGTTTACACATAGAGATATTCCAGCACTTGGACCGCTTGTTCAACCGTGGAAACTGTCACGTTCGCTTTGTTTGACAGTTCTTTCAAGGCGTGAATCAACTCTTCAGGTCGGATAATGATGAGCGGTTTGTTTTTATTAATGGCTGTTGTCGCATCCATCGCGGTATTCCATTGACGGTACTGGTCACCGAACAAAGCAATCACGATATCCGCTTTCTCCATTAATACACTCGTTCGAAAATTATTGATATCAGACGCTGCATCATCCCGGTAATAGTCACTTGGCTGCTCGCCTAGAATGTTTTCACCAATCGCATCCGATAAATCATGTTCCGTTTGCGGGTAGACAAATTCAAAGTCCAAGCCTTTTTCTTCCACTTGGTCAATTAAATCTTTGCGCCAATCATCATGAATCTGGCCCGCTAAATATACTGTAGAAGTCATCATTTTCTCTCCTTTATTTAGTCTCTACATCTTTTATTATAAAGGATAGGCAGAGTTATTCAAATTTTAGAGACTAAAGGGAAAACAAAGACCGCATTCGTTAAAATCAGAATGACGGACAAGTCCCAAAAAACTTTAAATTTTTCTTCACATAAAAATGAAAAATGGTATGATAATGGGTGAAGAAGTGAGAAATAATAGGAGGTTCACATGAAAATAGCAGTAGTAGGCGCCGGCGTTTCTGGCGCGAGTGTAGTGAAGGCTTTGCTTACTCATTCCAACTTTAAAACAAAAGA
This sequence comes from Atopostipes sp., assembly GCA_043425375.1. Lineage (GTDB taxonomy): Bacteria > Bacillota > Bacilli > Lactobacillales > Carnobacteriaceae_A > Atopostipes. The sequence goes on along the minus strand of JBHWQC010000089.1, from coordinate 16,287 downwards.
CCAAATTGATGTATTTGAACCGAGAAAGACATTAGCGGTCGGTCTGCCTTATGACCCTGACGATGATGAGGCCATTCGTTTAAATATTCCACCTGAAATGATGAGTTTGGATAAAGAAAATCGAGCCCATTTTGTTGAATGGCTCAAAGAAAATATTGAAGAACCCAAAAATTTTGAAGGCTTAGTTTCAAGACCCAGTTACGGAAAATATTTGATCGACCATTTCACCCCTTATTTTCAACAGGAACAGGTCCGACATATTCAAAAGAGGGTGACGGATTTAGAAGTGATTGAAAAAGAGACGGGGTTGCTGTACCGGCTGAAGACAACAGATGGGTGGCAGGATGTTATTTACGAGGCAGTCTTTTTTGCTGTTGGTCATCCGCCTTACAATGATTATTATAATTTAAATGGTAGTGAAAATTATATACAAAATCCTTACCCCATGAAGGAAAAGTTAAGCACGATCGATCCGAATGCAAAAATTGGTATTGTCGGCAGTGGTGCCACCGCCATGGATTTGATGCGTTACTTGCATTTGAATTTTGATTTGAAACAGCCCCTCACTTTTTACGATCCCTTTTGTCCTTTTAACTTTGTGGATATTCCGTATCAAGGGGAAATCCAATTTACCTTTAATAAAGAATGGGTGGCAGAGGAAAAGGACAAATACGGAGGTTATATTCCTTTAGAGCGTATCGGTGAAATCTTTAAAATAGATATGGCCGCGAGCGGGCTGCAAAATCCAAAAGCCGTGTATGAAAAATACAAAGCCAATACGCTTGAACATAAAAGGCGAGCCTTTGAGTCAAACGATCAAGACTTGGCTTTGATGCAAACTTACAGCTCTCAGCTTGTTCAAATGCTGCCGCATTTATTCAATGCCTTAAGCGAAGAAGATAAAAGGAAGTATTTAGAACACTACCATTCGAAACTGCTTTTTATCAAATCGCGAGTGCCTAATTTGACATATAAATGGTTATTTGAACTCTATGATGCAGGGAAATTGCGTCCTATTGGTAGTTTACAAGAAATTAAAGTTCAAGAAGATGGTCGTTTTTTAGTTTCAGCGGAAGTTGTCGATGAAATGGATCTCTTAATTAATGCATCCGGTTTTAATATGACTATTGAAGAAGTGACCAAAGAGTCTGAGTTGATTCGAAATTTATACCAAAAAAAAATAATCTTGCCTCATCGAAACGGAAAGTATGTACTTGTCAATTGGCCCGATGCGCGTATTATAAATAAAACATACGGCTGCATGCCGAATGCTTTTTTCTTAGGCTTATTGATCGGTGGGACGCAATATGAAAACAATGAGGCCTATTTAACCATGGAACAAGCCACCTATGCGGCAAATGCTTTGATGGAGAACCTCTAAGCGTAAGCAAGTTTATTCAAATTTTCGCCCATCCTTGTTAAAATGAAAATAAGGAAATTGTAAAGACAGAAAAATCATTTATGGAGGCGATTAGAGATGGTCGAACCGATTTATTTAACTGAGAACGAACCTTATCCGAACAACTCACTGCCCGCTTTGTATTATGAAGATGTATTAAATGATGTGCTGGACGACAATTTCAATACGAACGATGTGCTTGAGTTGTTTGAAAACAATGGTTATGATCACGGATGGAAAGGGATTATTGAAGACCGTCACCACTTCCACTCCAATGCCCATGAAGCCTTAGCGATTACGAAAGGCGAAGTCACCGTGCAGCTTGGGGGTCAAAATGGGGAAATGCGTACCCTCCGTCAAGGCGACGTTATTTTAGTCCCAGCGGGTGTAGCGCACAAACGGTTAGATGGCTCGAAGAACTTTGAAGTGGTCGGCGCTTATCCAGCAAATGGGGAAAACTTAGATATGCAATATGGGGATGCCAGCGACTATGAGGCGATTAAAGAGAACATCTCAAATGTTGGCCGGCCGTTAACCGACCCAGTGACTGGAAACCCAGGTGATATGGAAGAATATTGGCCGATTGAAGATCAAACGTAACTGAATACGTAAAAAGAGAGGTGCTACACATTTATAAAGTGTGGTCCCTCTCTTTTAATAAGATTTAAAATAAGTACTATAAAAAAAGAGCTGGGATCACCAGCTTCTTTTGTTAGCCTTGCTTTTCTAATTCTTCACTTAACTCAATAATTCGATCGACTGACTCATCTAGATATTGAATCGTATCAAGCAGCGCTTGATCTGTATCCACATCCACATTCGCCACTTTGGTCGCTTCAAGAGGTGCTTCTTGCCCGCCTAAATATAAGAAGGCCAACCAGTTTTCCATACTCGACTCCCCGCTCTTTATTTTCAAGAAGGCTTGTGTCGCAATGGTTAAACCGGCTGAGTACGTATACGGGTAAAGCCCCATGTAGTAATGCGGCTGGCGCATCCAAGTAAGTTCTGCGCCTGATTCAAGTTCTACCGCATCGCCCCAGAATTGTTCCAACACTTCTCGTTTCAATTTAGATAATGTATTCGCATCAAAACTCTTTCCCGCATCCACTAAACGGTACACTTCTCGTTGATAAGCTGCTTCGAGTAAGTGCGTCACAAAATTATGGAAATACGTTTTTGAAATCATCATGGAAAGAACCGAACGTTCCGTCCGGGCATCATCGGATTCACCTTTGAGATAATCGGTCAACAATAATTCATGGAAGGTAGACGGTGCTTCAATTAAATAAAGGGAGGGTCTCGCACCTGTATTGGAATTGTCTTTATGCGACAACACACCTTGACCTGCATGCCCTAATTCATGGAATAGCGTATACACATCACTGAGTAAACCCGAGTAAGACATCATGATATAAGGATGCTTTTTGTAGGTCGTTGAACAAAAGGCACCGGACCGTTTTCCAATGTTTTGCGCAAAATCCACCCAACCTTCATCATATGCACTCAGCATCATGTCCACATACTCTTGGCCGAACCGCGCCAATGCTTCTTTGACAATCTCTTTGGATTCCTCAATCGAAACAGGCTGCGTAAATTCAGGGTCAACATCAATTTTCAAATCGGCATAAGTGATTTTATCCAAACCATTTTGCTCTTTTAAGTGTGTAATATATTTTTGCATCACAGGCGCGAACTCTTTCATAATCACATCAATTTGACGGTCATACATCTCACGCGTCACTTCTTGTGACTCGAGCAGATAATCAATCACGGAGTCATACCCGCGCATGGTCGCAAGGGTTTTCTCTTTGACAATTTGATTATAGTAGGCAGTAGCGATGGTATTTTTATATTGCCCAAGCACTTCGTTAAATTTATCGTAAGACGCCCGGCGAATTTTAGGGTCGTCGCTGTACATATAGACTTCTTCGTATAATACAAAACTAAGCGGGTACTCTTTTCCATCGACTTCAAAGGTGCCAAAATCCGGGTCGTTAGAACGCGCTTGTTCATAAATGTCTTGGAAAGCATCCAATACTGGATTTAATAAGGCTAAAGCTTCTTCCACTTCTGGTGCCAGCGCAGCTTTTTTACCTTTCTTTGTTTTACGGACCCATGGCTTAAATTTTGGTTCAAGTTCCGCCACTTGATCTAACTCTTCTTCCGATAATTCCAATACTTCTGATGAAAAGAAGCTCATTTGACCGCTGACCTGCGATAACATTGTAGCTACCGTTCGTAAGTTGCTGACCGCTTCCCCGTCCGTCGCATCCGCATTCACCGGCAGCATGCGATATTGTCCTAAATAACTTCCAGTAGAAATAAGTGCTTCATATGTATGTAAGGCTTCGACTACAGTTTTTGCATCGGTCAACTGCCCTTTATATTTTTCGGCAAAAGCTGCAACTTGCTTGGGATACTCTGCATAAGTTTCTTGAAAGGCTTCCTCCGTTTCAAAAATCCCTGTCAAATCCCATTTTAATTGGTCACTTACTTCGGAACGTGTTTTTAACTCTTCTACCATAAAATCTCCCTTTCAACTCTCACGCTTTTTTAATAATAGTATAATGATAGCACAATCGAAAGCGCCGTGAAAGATAAAAGAATAGAAGTGCTGGGTCAAAAAAAGCTTTATACAAGAAAAGCGATGCAAAGCAAACTATTTCACTCTCCTGTTCAGCAAATAGGTTTTCGTTCCGTTAAGACGGCTCTTGCATTACCCAAATGAAATTTCACGCCGTTGAGAGGAGTCTTGACGGAACCAAATAGAAATTCACTCCGTTAAGACGGCTCTTATGTTACCCAAATAGAATTTCGCTCTCACCAGACCATTTGGCATCTATCAATTAACTTCTTCTTAAGAAAACTCTCAGAAAACCAAAAAAGCCCACAAAATTGTTCAGATTTTGTGGTACTTCTTTAGGTTGGTTTATTATTGCACATTTTCAAAAGGAATAAACTCACCCGTTAAATAATCATTTGCCAACAGCTCATCCGTCTCATAAATGTACCGATAGATGCCTACTAATGGCGTTGCCTCTGCATCAATATTTTCGCGCACTTCAATTTCAATATAGTCAGCGGTTTCTGTAAAGAAAAAGACATAGTTTTCTAAGTCAATATCGGTTGCTTCTATTAACTGATGCACGGCTTCTTGAGCTTCTGCGTTTAACTGTTCCGTCTTTTCTGTAATGGCCGCTGCGTTTACTGCGACTGTTTCTTCGCTAGAATTTATTTCTTCTGTTTCTACTGTTTCTTGAGTGACTGCTTTTTCTTCAACAGTCGCTTCTGCTAGTTCCGTTTCTGTCGTTTCTATGGTTTCCTTTTGAACGGTTGCTTCCGCATTTTTTTCGTCTGATGCAGGAGTCACTTCTTGTACACCTGAATCGGTTATGGCGGCTTGTTCGTTTGTTTCACTTTCGCAAGCGGCTAAGAATAATGAAGCGGTTAGTAAAAAAAGCAAGCGAAACTTATGTAGCATAGGATAATCCACCTTCCGAGTGTATTTGTAAAGGCTTATATTACAAAGTGATTACATTTTAACACTTTTTTTACTCGTTGAAAAGATGAAATCCCAACTAAAAAAAGACAACTTTGTCTTTTTTAAAACACATTAGAGCCCATGATAAGCGGCGTACACTTCCCGTTTAGGCAGTTCTCTTTCTTTCGCCACTTCTTTAATCGCCTGCTTACTGGACATTTTTTTATCTTTCATTTTAAATTCCACATGTTCGATCACTGTCCATGCTTCCCACGCCTTTTCTTCTTGAACATCATCATTTCCCTCTACCATTACGACAAACTCGCCGCGCATTTCATGGTCCTGTGTCCATTGGTAGACTTCTTGGGCGGTTCCTCGAATAAATTCTTCATAGCGCTTCGTTAGTTCACGTGCTAAAACAACGTGTCTCTCCTCACCTACTACTTCCACAAGATTTTCCATAAACTGCTTGACACGAAATGGCGACTCATAAAAAATAAGGGTTTCTTCTTTGTCTTTCAACTCTGCCAATTCCTTTTTTAAGTCGGCTTTTTTTCGACTTAAAAATCCAATAAAAGTAAACGGCTGCGGAGAGAGACCTGACGCAATCAAAGCGGTCAACGCCGCATTGGCTCCGGGCAAAGGGATGACGGGAATCCCTTGATTAATAGCTGCTTCGACCAGCTCCCTACCCGGATCACTAATCGAAGGCATGCCGGCATCACTGACTTGTGCCAGATTTTTTCCTGCCAGTAATTCATTCAATAATTTCGCTGTCTGTCCTTGAATATTATGTTCATGGTAGCTCACTTTAGGCGTATCAATTTCAAAATGGTTCAATAATTTTTGCGTGACCCGCGTATCTTCACAAGCGATTAAGTCGACTGTTTTTAATGTATCAATCGCCCGAAAAGTCATATCGTCTAAATTTCCAATCGGGGTCGGCACTAAATACAAAGTGCCTTGCTGTTCAGTTTTTTTATTGCTTTGCTGTATGTTCATTCTCGCTTCCCCTTTTTTACCAGACACGGTTTCTGTTTGGACAACGGAAACTTGATGCCGTTGCTTTTTAAGTAGTGTTCCTTTTTTAAACGAGTTAGTCGTTTAAAGGCCGCTTCGGCTTTCATAGCTTCGCTTCGCGTCGCAAAGGTTTCGGCGTAAATCATTTTAAGCGGTCTGCGGGAGACTGGACGCGTATATTTGGCGCCTATCCCTTGATTGTGCTCTTGTTCTCTGCGCTTTAAATCCGTCGTGTAGCCGGCATAAAATGACCGATCTTTGCACCACAGCACGTAAAAATAACTCGTCTTACTTTTCGCCATACAAAATCTTCCTTACTTCTGATCGGTAACCCCCATTTTTATCATGGACATACAAAGGCGGCAGCATTTGAAACCCCGCTTCTTTACCATGCTTGATGCCTTCAACCAGCACCATATTGGCGTTCATCTCTTCTGTCGGATGGATAAACCGCACCCGTTTTGGCGTAACTTGGTAGCTTCGCATCACATCCATCAATTCTAAAAAGCGGTCGGGCCGATGCACTAAATAAACTTTTCCATTCATCTTAAGCAACTTCGAAATCTTTTGGATCAACTCATCTAGCGTCACATGAACTTCATGGCGAGCAATTGCTAAGTGTTCGTTTGGATTCACCGCACTTTGTTCTTTTAATGGAAAATAAGGCGGATTACAGGTGATGACATCCACAGAATCGTAATGTATAGTAGAAATTTCTTTCAAATCTTTCTGAATCACTTGTATGTGATTGTCCAACTGATTTAAGGCCACGCTTCTGGTAGCCATCTCCGCTAATTCTTCTTGAATTTCTACCGCATAAATAGGACTTTTGGTTTTTTGGGAAAGCATTAAGGCCACGGCTCCGTTCCCCGCGCATAAATCCACAATCTTTAAATCATCTCGTTTGCGGATGTGAGCGAAATCGCCCAATAAAACAGCGTCCAACGAAAAGGAAAAGACCTCTGAACTTTGAATAATGTCTAAATCATATTGCATGAGTTGATCGATTCGCTCGTTCTCTTTTAACATATATTGACTCCTCTACAGGCAAAATAAAAAAAGACCTAAAAATATTCAATCTTGCTTTCGTACAGCTAAGAGAGGTTTTGCGTGACTCAAATATAGTTTTATACACGTAAAACAACTCTCACGGTTATGAAAGCCCATTTTCCACCAAAAAAAGTAATAAATCCTTTAAATAAACAGGACCTATTACTTTCGCTCACCATAAATCACTTCTAAACAAAAAGCACAGGGTTCATCTTCTACCCGACGTTGGCCGAAAAAGAGATTACATACGTGAAAACCATCTTCGTAAATATTTTCTAAATTTAACCGTGACTTCGTTAAACCTGCGCGTTCCTCATCTGACAGTTGCTCCGCTTCTCTTTCCAGTCGTTCACGTAGATGTTTATTTTCCATATGCAATTCTTGGTTTTCTTCTAAAAGATTCGCTACTTCCTCTTTCAATGCTTTGATTGTTTGAAGAGTGGCGTCTGTTTGAGCTTGGATATCCATCATCGAATCGATGATTTCTTTTTTCTTCACACGTCCCACTCCTTTATTTCCTCTACTCTCAGTGAACCTCACTCACTAGGCGTGAGGTGGGTCACTTTCAATGCAATTTGTTCAAACACACCTTGCGCTTGAACATGACTCCGCAGTTTTTTCTTTCCGTCTAAAAGGGTCTTTAAATGTGTGGCCAGTTCATGTTGAATCGACACAGTTGCTCGTTGACGCAATTCCCCTTCGTATTTGGAAAAAGCGAGTACACGATCTTGCTCAAAGCAAATGGCCATCACATCTCGGTAAATCAAAATCAGCAAATCAAGAATCCTTGAAGCGACTTCTCGATTCTCAGCTACTGACATAAGATGGGTCTGTACAAACGTAAAGGCTTCTGGATCCTTGTTGTTTAAACGGATAAACCAGTGCCAAACGGTTTCTACAAGTTTACTAAAATTCTCATCTTTATAAATTTCTAAAGCTTCTTCGGTGTCTTGCGTCAAATAGGCGAGTAAAGTGGCTGAAGCTTGGGGCACTTCTTGCGCCGTAATACGCTTAATCCGGTCTTCAATCGCCTGCACGGGAAAATGAATAACTTGACTTCTAGACACAATCGTCGGCAGCATTTCTTGCAGCGAAGTAGTCAGCAGAAAGATTGTTATTTCGCCTTCCGGTTCTTCAATAAATTTCAATAAACTATTCGCAGCACCGATCGTCATTGTATCCATCTCTTTGACGATTAGCACTTTTTTGCGGCTTTCCATACCACTTTTTGAGAACTCTTCTTTAATCGCCCGCACTTGATCCACCTTAATCGACAAACCCTCGGGCGCTAAAAGACTCACATCGGGATGTTCTTCTTGCCCAATACGCAAGCAATGCCTACACTCCAAACAGGGGGTGCCATCCGCTTGTCGATTTTGACAGAATAACGCTTGGGCAACCCAGATAGCCAGCTCGTATTTTCCCGCCCCAGCGACCCCTTCGAAAATGTAAGCATGTTGGAGTGTATTGTTTTGAATAAGCTTTGCAAAAAGCTCGCGAATCTCGGGTTGTTTAACAGTTCTTGTTGCCATACAATACTCCCTAAAAATTATATTTTCTTGAATTGATCAACATCTAAAACAAAGACTGTCGCTCCGCCTACTTCAACGTCTACTGGGTAATTTAAATTCATTTCAAAATTGAAATCATAAGAGGGTGGGGACATAATGGACTGGACACGTGTCGAGCAGACATCTTCAATAATTTCAATCACTGCATCGACTTTATTGTCTTCAATCCCTACGATAAAGGTGCTGTTCCCCGAACGCATAAAGCCACCCGTTGAAGTTAAGCGAGTCGAACGCACCCCATTTTTAGTAAAGGCTTCATTTAAGCTTTTGCTGTCTTCGTCTTGAACGATTGCTAGAACTAATTTCATCATAAACTCCTCCTAATTCCCTCATTTTACCAGTTTCTTCTCTTGAACTTTCTTTTGTAAAACTTCCCATGCATCCGCAAACACTTGATCTGCATCTTGTGTGGCATCAATCCGTTGAATACGCTTTGGATTTTCTTTGTGTAATACCTGGTAAGCTTCTCGTACACGGTTATGAAAAGTGATCGCTTCAAGCTCTAAGCGGTCTTTTTGTCGATTTGAATCTTTTGATGCAATACGATTTAAGCCCACTTGTGCATCCACATCTAAATAAAGGGTAATATCCGGCGTTAAACGCTCTGTCGCAAACTCGTTCAATGTGGCTACTGCGTTGACCCCAATGCCTCGACCTGCACCTTGGTAAGCAATCGAACTATCGACAAAGCGGTCACACAGAACCACTTTACCTGCTGTTAAAGCGGGTTTGATTTTCTCTATAATGTGTTGTCTGCGGCTCGCGGCATACAACAGGGCTTCCGTTCGTTCATCCATTAATGTATTGTTCGGATCTAAAATCACACGCCGTATTTTTTCAGCAATTTCGCTACCGCCTGGTTCTCTTGTCGTAACTAAAGGAACATTTAATTCTTCAAGTAGTTTTTTCTCTATGCGTTGAATGAGTGTAGACTTTCCAGCCCCATCCGGCCCTTCAACGGTTATAAATAATCCTTGCAAACAATTCTCTCCATTCTCACTTGTTACCTCTTTAATTATACGTTAGAAATGGAAAAATTTCCATTAATTGTCCATAAAACCTAAGGGCAGCCTTATATAAAGGTTGCTTGTAAAACTAAAAACATGATAAAAGGACTTGCATCCCCTACCATGTTTTTTTGAAGATTCATTATTTTTCATGGTTTTCCCAAAGGCGCAGCCGTTCCTCTAAATCAACCACTCGATGCACTTGATGCAGCATCCAATGATAGCCATACGAATCCATAAAGGAGGCATTTGACACCCCATAACTTGAAAGTTCTACCACTTCTTGCACCACTTCACAACCTGCTCGTACGGCTGCGTTAAAAGTCGCTTTAATATCAGGCACAATCACGTTCATCCACATGGTGACCGGTTGTCCTTCGGTTGGGGCAACTAGATGAAATTCGGGATTTTCATCCAGCATATGAAAACGAGTACCGTAAATTTCAAACACCACTTCATTTTGCCCTTGAGGCAAGTTGGTCACTTCAATGCGTTTGACGTCGAAAATCTGTTCGTATTGCTTGAGCGCAGCCAAGCAGTCCGATACGACAAAATCAATTTCTACTCCGTGATTCATAGTATGCTCCTACTCTTTTTCTATGAGAATCTTTTACATTTCTGTTCGTCCTTCAACCGCCTTTAATAAGGTAATTTCATCTGCATATTCAATATCGCTTCCCACCGATAGACCATGGGCTAACCGCGACACTTTAATTTCAGCGGGTTTTATTAAACGCGACAAGTAAGTAGCTGTCGCTTCGCCTTCTACATTGGCGTTTGTGGCCACAATCACTTCTTTGACTTCTTCATTTTGCAAGCGTTTCAGCAAAGAAGAGATATTAATGTCTTCAGGTCCCGTTCCTTCAATGGGTGAAAGCACCCCATGCAAGACATGATAAAGCCCTTGATACTCTTGCATCTTTTCTAAAGAAGCAACATCTTTGGCTTGTTCGACGACAAGAATCGTCGACTGGTCCCGGTTCTTGTCCGCACAAATGGCACAGGGATCCGTATCGGTAATATTCCCGCAATTTGAACAATACGTTAAATCTCGTTTTACACTCACTAAATTCTTCGCAAAATTCGTCACATCTTCTTCCCTCATATTGACGGTATAAAAAGCTAATCGCGAAGCTGTTTTTTCGCCAATACCGGGCAGCTTCATATAACTTTCCATTAAGCGAGTAATGGGTTCTGGATAATACATCTTATCATCCCTGCTTTCTTATCTTTCTTCATTCATCCGTTAGAAACCTGGGATATTTAAGTTGTTTGTATATTTACCCATGACTTTTTCTGTTTGTTCGTCAATTTGGCGAAGCGCGTCGTTTGTGGCGATCATCACTAAATCTTCAATAATTTCCGTTTCTTCTGGGTCAACGATATCTTCTTTAATTTCGACAGCTAAAACTTCTCTTTTCCCTGTCATCGTCACCTTTACCAAATCATCATTGGCCACGCCTGTAAATTCTGTTGCCTCTAATTCCCCTTGCGATTTTTCCATATCCTTTTGCATTTGCTGCATTTGTTTCATCATGTTTTTCATATTTCCACCACGCATAAAAATTCTCCTTTATTTTTTATAATTAATCGATCACTTCTACAATATTTTCACCGAAAAACTCGACAGCTTTAGCGACCACTTCATCTTCGGGTTCGCTTTCTTCCTGCTTTGAATCAGATGCGGATTCTCCGCTTTCTTTTTCTGTATTTTTCATCTGCTTAATGTAATCTTGACGTACTTCCGGCCATTCTTTGCTGGTAATGCAGACCAGCTGGACACGTTTGTTGATGATTTTTTCTAAATAATCATTCACTTTGGTTTGAAGCTCATTATCATTTTGTGCTTTCTCACATAAAATATCATACTCAAATTTACAAACCAAGGCATTTGGGCTGGCCGCTACTGGTTCGGAATTATTGAGCAGCGCTTTTTCGCCGACATCTAAGATGTCGAGTACATCCACCCAGACCGATTTGATTTCTCGTAAATCTTCATGGGTCGCTTCACCAAGCACTCTATACACCGAATTTCGATCGGCTTTGAAGTTGCCGGTTGGGCTTTTTGGCGTTGCTTTTTTCGGACCATTTTGCGCGACCGCTACACCTTGTTCCTTCAGCTCGGCTAAGGTCGCTTTCATTGACGCCAGTTCCTTTTGCAGTTGTTTCATTTCATCTGTTGCGTCACTTACCGGGGCTGGCTGAGTCGCTGAACGCTCTGCTACTGGCGCGGATGCTTTTTCTATTTCTGCTGTTCTTTGCGCCAGTCGAATCGTGGCGACTTCCAAATATACTTCGGCATGATTGCTTAACCGCAATTCTTGCTGTGTTTCGTTAAAGATGCGAATAACATCGTATAGAAAGTCCTCTGACAATGCTTGTGCCAGGGCATCAAAATCATCGCCGAATTTAGCGATTTTAAAAATGGACCGGTTTTGCTCGGTCGTGTTTTTATACAACAATAAATCGCGTGAAAATAAAATCACATCTTCCACAAATCGTCCGGCATCTTTTCCTTCGGCTAGTAGCCCTTGCAGTAAATCCAAGCCGCTTTTAGTGTCTCTTTTTGAAAGCGAGGATAGGTAATTTTCCAGCATATCTTGTGTGACACTGCCGGTAATTTTTTGAATGTCTTCGGTTAAGATTTTATCTTCATGAAAGGACAAGGCTTGGTCTAAAATACTCAGCCCGTCGCGCATGCCGCCTTCTGCCGCTTTAGCAATCAGCAAAAGCGCATCCTCATCGTATTCGACGCCTTTTTCATCTAAGATATATTCCATTCGCTCAATAATCGCCTCTTGCGAAATGCGTCTAAAATCAAAGCGCTGTGTTCTTGAAATAATCGTCAGCGGGATTTTATGCGGCTCGGTAGTCGCCAGTAAGAACACCACATTCTTTGGCGGCTCTTCCAAGGTTTTTAACAAGGCATTAAAGGCCCCCATCGAAAGCATATGCACCTCATCGATAATATACACTTTATAATCGGCTTGCGTAGGCGCATAATTGGCTTTTTCTCGGATATCGCGAATTTCTTCGACCCCATTGTTACTCGCCGCGTCAATTTCGATTACGTCGCCAAGACTGCCGTCGGTAATTTGTTCACAGATAGTGCAGTCGTTACAAGGCTCGCCATCCGTTGAATTTGGACAATTAATGGCTTTTGCGAATATTTTAGCCACACTTGTTTTACCTGTCCCGCGTGGACCGGTAAATAAATAAGCGTGACTTGGTGTGCCATTTCGAATGGCGTTTTGTAGTGTTTGAGTAATCATCCCTTGTCCTGAAACCTCTTGAAAGGTTTGGGGACGCCAAACACGGTATAAGGCTTGATAAGTCATTATTTTCCACCCTTACTTGTTTCTCTTACTTCTCTATTATAAAGAAAATACCATGCAATTAACATGGTATTTCTCGGATAAATGATTTAATTCTATTCCTCGTCTAAAAATGTGGATACTTTTTCAATAAAGTCTTCAAGCACTTCAATGCGGGCATATTTTTTATCCATTCCCGACACCACTTTCCACGGCGCCTCTTTTGTAGACGTGTGCCAGACCATTTCATTCATGGCTTGTTTATAGGCATCGAACTGCTGATGGTTGCGCCAATCTTCATCGGTTAATTTGTGCTGCTTGTCCGGGTCCTCGGCGCGAGCTTCAAATCGTTCCAGCTGTTCTTCTTTATTGATAATAAGCAAATATTTTAAAACTAAATAGCCGTCATGTTTTAAATTGTGTTCCATTTGATTGATTTCCTGGTAGGCTTCCTGCCAACGATACGCCGGCGTCAAGTCTTCAACGCGTTCAACAAGCACCCGTCCGTACCAACTGCGGTCAAATATGGTCAAGCGTCCCCGCGTTGGAAAATCTCGGTAAAAGCGCCAGAGATAGTGATGTGCGAGTTCATGTTTGGTCGGCCCAGAAACCGTCGCGACATCATACCCTCTCGGATCCATATAACGGGTTAAGCGTTCAATATTGCCGCCTTTTCCTGCCGCATCGGTTCCTTCATAGGCAATAATAATCGGTTTTTCTTCAATATAGGCCTGATAAAGCAACTCTCCTGCTCGATTTTGCAGCTCTTCCAGCTGCTCGTCGTAGTCCTCTTCTGAGATTTCTTTGGTTAAATCCACCTGCGCCAGCGGCCACTCTGCCTCATTTGCCGGAAGGGCTTGTAAATCGGGTTCTTCGCGCGCCGTATCTGAAGCTAAAAATAAGTCGAGGCGCTCGATGCAAATTTCAAGGGCTTTTCTTGACGTATCTTTTTTCCCGTCGATGAACAACACATCCCAAGGGGCCAATGAATGATTTGTTTCCTCAAGCACTTTTTCAAAATGGGGGTAATAGTCTTCATAATGTTTTAGCTGCTTGTAATCCTCGTCTCCTAAACGCACATGACGATACGGATCCGCTTCTAATTCTTCTATATTATCTGCCATCTCTGCTTTTGTTTGATGCAAAAAGAATTTGATAATTAAGGTGTCATCATTGGCTAACGCTTCTTCTACAAACTGCACATCATTAATAAGATGCTCTAAGCGGTTTCCTTCTAAATCACGCCTGTTTAATAAGTCATAGTAGAAACTGCGGTCAAAAAAAGCAATTTGCCCCCGGTAAGGCGAGCGCATAAAAAATCGGTACAAGTACGGATGTTGTCCTTCTTCCTCCGAGGCGTTCTCAAACACACTGACTTCATAGTATTTTGGATCAAGTTCTCGCGTTAAATCTTTTAAGAGCATCCCTTTTCCTGAGGATTCCCAGCCATCGACAATAACCAGCATGCTTTTATCCGTTTCCTTTAGGGCCCGCTGCAGTCTTGCGAAATCTTCGCCTAAATCAGATCGTTTGGTGTCGGAAAGTTCTTTAGAAATTTCTTCTCTAAATGCTTGTTTACTTGGCAGCATATTCAACATCCTCTCCTTTTTCTAGTATGCGTATCATACGGGAATTCCTGAAAAAAGAAAAAGAGAAACCCTTCAGTTTTTTTACTGAAAGGCTTTATTTTCGGTCTTTTTAAAAAGTTAAAAGTTTGAATTTATTTCTTTCTTCAAACAACTTACCGATTTCCAATAAACGGTAATCGTCATAATGAGCCGCCCCAAACATAATCCCTAGAGGCAAACCTTCTTTTGTGACATGAGTCGGTAAACTGATGGAAGGTGTGCCTGTTAAATTGGACAGCTGGGTATAAGGTGTTTTCACCCATGCCGGCAGCCACTGGTCGTAAATTAGCTGGACACTTTCTTCAAAGGTTAAGTTTGTCATGTCTTTGATTGAATCACGCAAATCATCCGGAATATGGCGATAGTCAGCTTCTGGCGCAGGATAGGCAGTAGTCGGGGTTAAGAAAATTGGGTGCTTTTTATAAAAGTCAACCACCGTTTCTTCCATTTCATGCAAGGCCTGCCAGGCATCGAATACTTTTTCTTCACTGCTTTTTTGATTGAGTTGGTATAAGCCCCAGGTTAAGAGTTCAACATCCTCCGCTTTTAAGTCTCTTTGTAAGAAAGCCGGTGCTAATTCTTTCTCTAACCCTGCTGTCGCACTCGCAGCAATAATATAATATTGCATCATCATTTTTTGTCCGTCAATTGGATAATCGACTTCTTCTAAGGTAAAGCCTTCTGTTTCTAAAAATTGGACAGCATCTTTAATGGCTGTTTCTGCCTCGTCACTCAATGGCGTACCAGCGGGTGTTTGTAAGGTATAAGCAATGGTTGTTTCTTTATCTAAAGGATTTCTAGCAAGGCTATGTGGTCCCTTTTTAAATTTCTCTTTTAGTAAATAGTCAAACAAGACTTCTGTATCCGCCATTGTTTTGGTATTGACAAAGTTAGCTGTCTGATTCGTCTGTCCTTCTTCATCTTCCCCTAAAATACCCCGGGTTGGAAAATGACCGATTAAACCGGAAAAGGAAGCGGGGATCCGAATTGATCCGCCTGCATCGGAAGAAGTAACCACTGGCACTTGTCCCGCTGCAACGGCAGCTGTTGAACCACCTGAAGAGCCGCCTGGATTATGCTCTAAATTCCACGGGTTTCTTGTCGGACCATATAAATCTGAAGTCGTTACATTAATCCAGGCAAACTGCGGAAAGGAGGTTTGTCCCATAATGACAAAGCCCGCTTCACGAAAAGCTTCCACAAAAAGACTGGTTTCTTCAGCGACTAATTCTTCTGTAAAAGACAAGCCAAAAGTATTGGATTCCCCTTCGATTTCGTGCCCCATTCCTTTGACCAGCAAAGGCACCCCATAAAAAGGTTGTCCCGTGTCTTTCATTTCTTCTGCTTCTTTTCGCGCTTCTTCTACACGCAGGCTGATAACATTATTCAAAGTCGGATTTGTCTCTTCAATTACCGTTAGCGCATAATCAATTAACTGATTTTTGGTCACAATCCCCTCTCGCACTTTGTGAGCTAAGTCCAAGGCCGAACTGTTTCTATAGTCGCTTAGAGATAATTTTTCTAGCTGCTCTTTTTCGATAGGTTTCTCCAATAATTGTTCAGTATTTAGTTGATTGCTTAAATACGCAGAAAATACTTTTTTGTTTGACATCTTCTTGTGTCTCCTTTGTTTATTGTTCCTTTAAAAATAGCAAGATTGATAAATTGAAGCAAGATTCCCTTGATTTTCTTATAAACTTTCTCTTAATTAACCCCCATCAGACTCTTTTACGTCAAAATAAAAACAATATAGTTCAACATAATTATTTTAAAGTGCTTTTTTATTGAGAAGTTCTCGCGGGTTTGAGACAATGAAA
>JBHWQC010000088.1:0-8021 GCA_043425375.1 Atopostipes sp. | reverse complement strand
TTGGGAAAGAATGTACAGCTGATTAAAGGCGTCAAGGGAATCGATAAAGGGATGCAGCTGTTCTTGCGGAATGCGGATGGTCATGGACATGTAATCGCCAGGTTGTCTTTCGTAAGTGGCTTGCCCTCTGTTGGAGTGTTCGACTAAGCCGTCAAAGGCGGTGACTTGTTCATTCACGTAGGTGAGCGCCGCATCAAAGTTGGTTGTTTCGTAGGTTAAATAGGCATTTTCAATAATTTTATCGCCTAAATTGAGAGCAATTTCTCCATCCCCCTGGCTATCAGCCGCTTCATCTACTTGTGCCGTTTCTTCTGCTGCCATATCCTGTTCGGTCGTCTGCCCCATGTCGTATTCCTCGGTCGTTTGAGAATCTTGTGCACAGGCGAGTAAGAGGAAGAGACTAAGCAATACCGATGCGGTTATCTTGAAGATCGAACGTTTTTTCATGGCAAACACTCCTAACCAATTGTTGTTTAATTTAAATATACAGCAATATTTAAGGCTGTCAATAAGTTAGAGCAAGGATGAGTGGATAAATGTGTATGTTTCGTCAAAATACACACAAAAAACATCACTACTCGCCTGAAAATGCATTTGGCAGCAGTGGCGATATAAAAAGCGGATAATTAATAGGAATTTATCCGTTTATTAAATCACTGCTGGTGCAAAACAGATCTGAAATACGCAGCGCCAGGAATCAAATTTTGCTCAAAATTCCGTAAAAAAGACGACAGCCATAAAAACTGTCGTCTATAAACTTCTATACTTTTTCGATCCAACCTTCAGGCGCTTCTACATCGCTTTTTTGGATACCGACTAATTCGTCGTAGAGCCTTTTGGTCACAGGACCGACTTCCGTTTCAGAGTAGAAGACATGGAAGTCTTCTTTTCGTTGAATACCTCCGATGGGTGAAATGACGGCAGCTGTCCCGCAGGCTCCAGCTTCTTTAAAATGATCGAGCTTGTCTACATACACATCACCTTCAATGACTTCTAGTCCTAGACGATGCTCAGCCAAATACATCAAAGAATATTTTGTAATACTCGGTAAAATCGAAGGAGAGAGCGGCGTCACAAATCGATTATCGCGGGTAATTCCGAAAAAGTTTGCCGAACCCACTTCTTCAATTTTTGTATGGGTCGCCGGATCTAAATAAATACAGTCACTGAAATGGCGGCTTTTCGCTTCGGCTCCTGGAAGTAAACTGCCCCCATAATTGCCGCCGATTTTAGAAGCCCCTGTTCCCTGAGGAGCCGCCCGGTCATAATCCGTGACGATAAAGTTTGTAGGTTTCATTCCTCCTTTAAAATAAGGACCGACTGGCATCACAAATACTGTAAAAATATACTCATCCGCAGGGCCCACACCAATATTATTGCCGACTCCCAGCATAAGTGGGCGGATGTATAACGTACTGCCACTTTCATACGGGGGCACCCATTCTTCATTTGCACGAACGGTTTCTTTAACCGCTTCTACAAACCGCTCTTCGGGAAAAGTGGGCATTAATAAACGCTCACAGCTTCTTTGCATACGGCGCGCATTTTCATAAGGACGAAATAATTGAATGGAACCATCGGCTGTTCGGTAAGCCTTCATGCCTTCAAAACTGGACTGGCCATAATGGAGGGCAGTCGAGCCTTCGCTGAGGTACAAGTGATTATCTCGCGTAAGTTCCCCGTTATCCCACTGGCCATCTCTCCAACGCGAAAGATAGCGGTAATCTGTTTTTATATAAGAGAACCCCAAATTTTCCCAGTCCAAATCGACTCCATTTGTTGCTGTTTCCTTTTTTATTTCAACCATCTTTTATCTTCTCCTATCTACTTAATCGAGTTAATTTTAATGAACGGTTAGCGCCATACCACTCGCTCCCGTTTGATCTATTTTTTGAATTTCTATAAAAGTCTAAAAAAATAAGCCTGAAATCCTCCATTTCTAGAGGAAATCAGGCTTGATGTCTTACGCGCCCGATTTCTCAACTAGAAATAGGACGCATGCTTTGGGGGCATGAATCCTGGCTACGTAATAATAATTATGACGTTTGCAGAGGCAGGCGATACGGTCAATGAATGATTGTTTTTATAAAAGGGATTAAATTTTTGTTTCCGATTTTTCAATTTTACTGCCTCCATTGAGTTGTTTTTAGTATGTTAGGTATTCTATGCTTAAAAATGAGGAATGTCAACCGGTATTCTCATTTTATTTTAATTAAAGGAAAATAAATGTGATAGGAAACAAAAGAAGCCCTGAGTCATCAAGGCTTCTTAAGGGATAAAAGGTTAAAAATTGCGGGATTCTAAACTGTGTTTTCGACGAGAAAAATCAATAAAGCGGAAGCGATCCACCCGATGGCGAGATTCAGAAAATTGGAAATATTGGGCATCTTCTAAATACACATGGCTGCGGATGACCACTAGATGGTTATCTTCATCACGCAGATCCAACTGCTGCCGATCCTGATCCGTCGCGTTCTCAACGATAATTTCTTTGTTCGCAAAGGCAATCGGCAAATGCAGTTCATTTTCTAAGTAGGCATATAAGGAATGGCGTAACACATCATCTTCAATATCACCTGTCACTTCAGGATTCAGATAATCATAGTCATAAATGACACGCTGTCCATCAATTTCTCGTATACGTTCAACCGCCAGGACTTCTTTTTTCAGTGGCAACATTAGTTTCTTTTTTAATCCTTCATCAACTTGGATGCGTTCATTTCGAAGAAGAATCGTCTTTGACTTCATCCCTTGGGCATCTGATAATTCTTTAAAACTGGTCAGCCCTGAAATCGGAAAATCAAATAGACTGGGGTCCAAGACAATCGAACCTAATCCCTGCTTTTTTTGAATCAAACCATCTTGACTCAGATAATCTAAAGCTTTACGAATCGTCTCGCGTGATACGCCGTATTCCTTAGCCATCGCATTCTCGCTGGGCAACAGTTCCCCTTCAGCATACGCTTGATCCAATATTTTTTGCTTTAATTGTAAATAGATTTCATAATATTTATTAATACTCATAGAAACACCTTCTCTAACAAATTTCCAGCTAAAAAAAGTCGCCCACGTCTCAGACCCTTCTTTCATCCAAGAAATTTATGAACGACTTTTTGTTTACTTATAAAAGGACAAGCCCTTTGATTTATCTTTCAATCGCTAAGATATACACATCTCTAGGGTTTAGAATAATCGATTCGCCGCGTATTGTGCCAAGGCCATTCACATCCGCTCTTTGATTATTGGCTAAAATGACCCATTCTTGCATTCGACCATCTTTGTCTTTAGGCATTTCTAAAGAGTGGGGATAGTCACAGGTGTTGGCAACAACAAATAGATTATCCCATTTGGATTCGTGATCGATAATATTAGGAATGGTATACCACAGCACATTTTCCGCGTAACGTTTGAAATACATCATATTGCCTGTGCGGGTGGTGTCATCTCTTAATGGCGGATAAGACTTGCGAATCGCCATCATCCCTTTGTAATAGTCCACCAAGTCTTCATTTTCTTTTGCCCGCTTCCAATCCAATCGATTAATCGCAATCGGCGCATTGTAAGTATTGGGATCGCCATGCTTGGTGCGCGCAAACTCTTCCCCCGCGTGGATAAAAATACCCCCTTGGGCTGTAAAGAGCAAGGCCGCATTGATTTTATTCATCGCAATTAAATCTTCGTGCCGGCTGTAATTGGTTGGTGCATCCGTTGAAAGCACCAATTTATCATAAAGTGTCAAATTATCATGTGCCGAGCTGTAATTTATGACTTCTGTCGGCGTACGCGCCCATGTTTTATAATCTGGCAAATGGTATTCCCCTGCATCATGCTGAGTATTAGCCATAATAGCAGCAATCAAGTCTTCGTTTTTAAAACTACTTGAGTGTTCATCATTCGCCCCTTGTAAAAAAGCCGCGTCATAATCTAAAAAGACATGGCCTTTAATGGCATCTCGAAACTCTGCGTTAAATAATGCAATCCGTTTAGAATAATCATGGACATGATTGCGATCGGCCGGAGTATAAGGCTCAGGTAGAGACAATTCGCCACCCGCCCAAGGCTCCCCGTAAAGAATAATTTTTTCATAACCTCGTTCATCCAAGGCCCGGCGAATTTCATTCATCGTTTCGGAGTCATGCACGCCCATTAAATCAAAACGGAAGCCGTCAATATGATATTCTTCCGCCCAGTAGATGAGAGAATCAATTATATATTTGCGCATCATCATACGTTCACTTGCCGTCTCATTCCCAACCCCTGAACCGTTTGAAAAGTTACCATTGTAATCTTGGCGATAGTAATAATCAGGAACCGTAAATTGGAACCAAGAATCTTCTGTATGATATGTATGATTGTAGACGACATCCATAACCACACCAATGTCGTGCTTATGTAAACTTTGAATCAGTTGCTTGAGTTCACGAATACGCGCTTTTGGATCACGCGGATTGGATGAATATTTTCCTTCTGGTACATTATAATTTTTCGGATCATAGCCCCAATTATAATAATCCTTATCTTCTTCATCATTGACAAAGTCATAAATCGGCAACAGGTGGACATAATTCACCCCTAGTTGGCTCAAATAATTCAGCCCTGTGGGAAATTCACCCGCATTGTATAAAGTCGTATCTTCTTGTGTGAAACCGAGATATTTTCCTTGGTATTCCGAGTTGATGCCCGAGGCCGGATCACTTGAAAAGTCTTCCACATGAACTTCCCAAATCATCGCATCCGTTATTTTTTCTTGCATGACATGCCTATCATTTTCCCAGCCTTCAGGATTGGTGTCGGCTAAATCGATAATGGCTGTTCGATCTCCATTCAAACCAACCGCTTTCGAATAAAGATCAGGGGCTTCGGTTTGGTTCTCTTCATGAGTAAAAGAATAAGTGTAAAATAAACCATTCAAATCCTCGGCGACGTCGATGACCCATACATTATCTTCATGTCTCATCGGCATTTTTTTCAGTAAAGAATTGTCATTTAAGACACCTGTTTTATAAATATTCAAAGAAACCTCTTTTGCGAGAGGCGACCAGACTTTAAAGGTGTATGTGCCGTTTTTAAACGTCATCCCTAAGTCGGTTTGTTCGTAAGTCATTGATTCTAAATAATTTATTCTATTTGTTAAGGTTTCCATATAATCCAGCATAGCTTCTACCTTTCCCTTCATTTCATAAGTAAATTATAGCATATCGCAATAACCGATGATAGCGGTTAACGTCAAGAAACGCAACTTATATAGACAAATTGTGAAATCTGTCTTTTTTGAAATGAAATCATTTTTTAACTGGCATAAACTAACCTCTCAGACGCCTCGTTTTTGGATATATTGATCAACAGGGTAGTTCTTTGGGTCAAGCGAAGGTTCTTTTCGCAAAACAAGATCACTTAAACTTTTCGCAACAATGGGGCCCGCGGTTAAACCAGTTGAACCTAAACCGCTCGCTGTATAGACATTTTCCAGTCCACTGACTGCTCCAAAAAAGGGCGCAAAATCAGACGTATAGGCTCGTATTCCCACACGCCCTTTTTGAATACTATCTTTGGAAAAGTGTGAAGAAAATTGGCTTTGTGCACTTGCAACCATCTCCTCTAAGACAGAGGGCTCCAAAGTCAAATCATAGCCCGCTTCATCTTCGTGCGTAGCCCCGATTAAAATTTTTCCTTCTAAAAAAGGAATAATATCTTTTTCTCCCGCTGGCATCACCACCGGCCAGTCGTTCGTGCCCCAGTCGGTCTGTAATTCAACCAGCTGTCCTTTTTGCGGATGAATATCCACTTGGTATCCTAAGGGCTCAAGCGTTTGAGGTAGCCAAGCCCCATTCGCTAAAATCACTGCATCAAAGACTTCAGACATCGAATCCGAACTCACTCTGTTATCGCTTGTAACAGACAAAGTCGCCCGTTCTGGAAAGTAACGAAGACCATGGGATTGGGCCGTTTGAATGAGTAAAGCCACCAGTTCCTTTCCGTCCACACGAGCCCCGCCTTCGGCAAATAACGCCCGTTTGTCTTGGGTATAAATCGGGATGCGTTCCTTTATTTCTTCCGAAGAGAGAATAGAGAGTGCACCAATTTCTGGAGCTTCTTCTCGTCGTTTTTGTCCAATGTTTAAAAGCTCTTCTAGGTTCTTGTCTTTTCTTGTAAAAAGCAATGTACCGACTTTTTGATAAATAGATTTTGGTATTTCAGCACCCGCCAGTACGTCATTTAACAAAGTGGGGTAGAAAGCGGCGCCTTGTTTGACCATTTCATACCATGCTTTATTTCTCCGCTTGGACAGCCACGGACTAATAATGCCGGCACTCGCGCTCGTGCCTTGTCCGATGGCTTCGTCAAATAAGGTCACTTCGTGTTGGGGAGATTTGGATAAATAATACGCCGCTGTCGCTCCCACAATGCCGCCGCCAATAATTGCAATTTTTCCTTTCATTGTGTTCACCTCATTTAGAAAATCTCCTTCATACTAACGAAGAACGCGATAAAATGCTATACTTGCTGTAGAAAAAGTGGTAACGAAGCGTTTAGAAATTAAAGGATTAAAGGAGAGAGTATGGATGAGTTTGAATATTGCAGTTATTGCCCATGATAAGAAAAAAGATGAGCTGGTGGAGTTGGTGTTAGAACACCAAGAAACCCTTGAAAAACATAACCTTTTTGCGACAGGAACGACTGGGGGGCGGGTGGCCGAAGCCACAGGTTTAGATGTTCACCGCTTTAAATCCGGGCCCTTAGGCGGCGATCAACAAATAGGCGCCTACATCTCCGATCAAAAAATAGATTTGGTGCTTTTTATACGCGACCCGCTGACGGCGCAGCCGCACGAACCCGATGTGTCGGCGTTGCTTCGCTTGTGTGATGTGTACGAAATCCCCTTGGCGACAAATATAGGGACGGCCGAACCGATTTTGCGCGCTTTGAAAGCCGGTGTTTTTGATAAATAAGTTAAAGGCTGATAAAGGCTAGACTAGGTTATGTGTTGGTGCCTTTAATGTCGAAAACTTTTTACCTGTCTACTTGACAGGGGGCAGTTCACTTTGACGAGTAAATAAAGAGTTTCTACAAAACTACATAGAAGCGCCACAAAACTTCTCGTTTTGTGGCGCTTCTTTAGCTCGTTTGAAAGGTTTATCTACCTTTCAGACGAGAGCCGCCTTCAGGAGTATACCCATAATATTTTATGCACCAAAGTGCACTTACACCAATCACCCCATAAGTTATTTGGGCACCCAGACTGTCGTTTGTACCAAAAATCATCTCAATAGCGTTTATATCAAATAGGCCTGAAACAAGTAAATGTACTCCGGCTAAAATTAAAATGGTTAATGCCAGACGATCCAATAATTTCATGTGTTCTCTCCTCCAATCTTCCTTTTTATCATACAAAATTTTTTAAAAATTGTCCATCAGAGAACGCTATTTATAAAATAAATCGTCGCGCATAAATATAGCTGCAATAACACAAGCGTATGTTATACTTGTTTTGAAAAAGTCTAGGATGTATAGACTAGAGGAGTGGAAGGCTTTATGCAAACAGACATTGAAATTGCACAAAATGTAGAGATGAGACCGATTCAAGAAATCGCTCAAAAAATTAATTTATCGGAAGAGAAATTAGAACTTTATGGAAAATACAAAGCAAAAATTAATGTAGAAAAAGAGGATTTAACTAAAGAACGTGGAAAATTAATCCTGGTCACTTCGATCAATCCCACGCCAGCAGGTGAAGGGAAAACGACAGTTTCAGTAGGTTTGGGGGATGGACTGCAAACGATTGGCAAAAAAGCAGCCATCGCTTTACGCGAACCCTCCTTAGGCCCAGTTTTTGGCATTAAAGGTGGGGCAGCGGGTGGTGGCTATGCGCAAGTTGTGCCTATGGAAGATTTGAATTTGCATTTTACAGGCGATATGCATGCTATTGGTGCCGCCAATAATTTAGCCGCTGCTATGCTAGACAACCATATCAAACAAGGCAACGCCTTAAATATTGATCCGCGTCGCGTCACTTGGAAGCG
>JBHWQC010000087.1:0-3085 GCA_043425375.1 Atopostipes sp. | reverse complement strand
AAGTGTTTGATTGCTTCACTTAGAACCTCATATATTTTATCATTCTCTATATAAAACATTGTGCTATTAATTCACTATATCTACCTAACTCTTGAAGATACGAGGCTGTTTTTTCAATAACTTCATTTTGTTTTTCATACCAAATCTGTTTACGTTGAAAGTTAAGCTGATCTTGCTGGTGCTCTTTCCTTAAATATCTTTCACGTTCCATAGCCTCTTTCTCTTGTTTAAGTTGTTTATTTATTAACTCTGTCTCTAAATTTCTTTGAGCTTCTTTATTTTTATTACTCGATATTAACGAAAATATCGAAATCCGCGTAGAAAACTAATAAATCTCACGGATTATAATTCTGGAATAGAATGAAAAGTATCTTTTAATTAAATTTACTTATCTACTCCTCATGAATCGTCATTCTGTCTATGAGTCGAGCCACTTGTTCGTCTTCCATAGGGTCTAAATACACTAGATAAGTATCTAAAATATTTTCATATATAGCAGGAAATTCTTCTGGCCTAGCTTGCCAATGCGTAGGAACTTCATAAATATTAATTGTTCCATCACCATTTCCACTATACACAACCTGTCCATCATACCCATACTGGCCTGTAATGGTTATTATATCTTCAGGATAAACTGCACTTTCCTCATCATGATAGGGATTAATTGGTGTACCTGCCGAATCGAAATAAACATTTAGTTGTTCAACCTCATGATTATTCATAACATTTAACCATACACGTGCATATTCAATTTGCTTCGCAGAATAACTCCCTAAAACATCGATAGTTCGAGGAACATGCGTATCATATGTCTTTACTTCATCAATCAGAGATTGGGAATCCTCTGTAACATTCAAACCGTCTGCTATTAATTCATCAGTAGTTATAGGATACATCACGAGCTCAGATTCAGATCCAAAATCAAACACAATATACTTATAACCATTTTCATCATAGGAAACGTTAAGTTCCAATTGATAACTCATTTCTCCATACCCAGCTTGTTGAGGCGTATATATATCTAAAACCAATGTATTCTCTCTGAATGATTTTTCGATAACCTCACTGACTACATAACCAGAATTTTTGGCCCCACTAAGTGTATTGGTATCTGTTAATATATAGACTTCACTAGTCGAAGATTCATAAGGCTTCCCTGAAAACTCAACGAATACTCCTTTAAATTTTTCATAAGCTTCTTTCTCAGTTTGTCTTTTTTCTTCAGTGGCTTGTTGAGCATCTCTAATAGAATCAAGATTATTTAATAATTCTTCCGCTCTAGCTACCAGCAGCTCTGAGCCCCTTTCCTCAGAATGTACGACTTCTGCTTTTACGCGCGCTTTTTCATATACCTCTTGATCGAATAATTCAATTGCTTCTATGTAATTCTCTGCTTGTTCCAGTAAAACGTGTGCTCTTTCACTCTCTGGATTTTCTTCCAATGCAATTTCGAAATATGCGACGGCTTTATTATAATTATCTGTTTCTAATTCTTCTAATCCATTTTTTAGTGCAATTTCATAAGCTCTATTTTCATCTTCTATTTGGACCTCACTTTTAGTAACATTCTCACTTTCTATAACATTTCCACTTTCAGTCACTTCTCCATTACAAGCGGTCAGTAAAAGTAAAAGTACTACAGTAGGAAACAACAAATGTTTCTTTCGCATGAAGATAAAACCCCTTTCACGAATATTATGATAAATTCATTATACAATATTGTTTAACAATAAGAAACTCTAAAATAGTTTGAAATCAAAAGTGAAACCCAATCTAAAATATCTGCTATGGCTTCAATAATAAGAATGAAATTACCCAATAATCTTATAGTAAGATTACCACTTGTAAATATCAGAACAATCTAAACCTTAAAAAATAGAGTAAAAAATCGATTCTATCAGTATAGATTGCGTTTGTTAGGAGTAAATACAAAAGATTCCTTTCTATTTCCCACTTCGATTGGAGGATTAACTCCCCAACCCCAAGTCCCTTCTCCTATCTCCTATCAACAACCGCCATCCCCCAACCTCTCACCCAAGAAAACACCAAAAGATCCCTCTCATTAAACCCCTCTAAGTGAAATGGTCAATTAGTACCCATCAGCGGAGCCTTCTACTCCCAATAAATAAGAAACGAAACACTAAAATCAAACCCTTTACACCTACAGGGCTAAAAATACAAAAAAAGCACCCGTTAGGATGCTCTTTGTGTAAATCATGAGTTTAACCTGGACTCCCACACAACCGCTTGAGACAATGGATATGAAATCGTATCATCTGCCACACCATAAATAGCCAAATTATCGCCATCTGTCCACTCCCCTGCACACCAAGGAATTACAGGAATCTCTAACTTCTCCAATTCGTCTAGGTAGTCAGTGGCCAAGGCTTCCCATTTTTTATCATTGGCCACCCAGCCAATCTCGCCCATGACACCTAACACGTGATTACGCTCCAGCCAGTCGTTGTAGCCTTTCAACTCCGTTAAGATGCGCGTATGGAGCGCATCTTGATGGTCTGCTTTTGAATAGTCCTTCTGAGCGGAGGACACCGCATGTCGATAACTTTCTTCATAGCCGCCGCTAAAGTCGGTGTCAAAGTAGTGGTGCGCTTCGTAACGGATACTGCCGCCGCTCGTATCTGTAATCCAAGCCTCTGGACCGTTGCATTCTTCCCAATCCGCTGCCTTGGACCACTCAAAACCAGCTACATGAATCTCGCTTGTGGTGTCGACTGAACGAATCGCCTCTACCGCCGCCTGTGAGGCTTTTTGCCAAACGGACCTGGTCAAGCCGCCTTCACTTTGCGGTTCGGCCATAATCGCATAAGCAAAAGTTGCCGGATGGTCTTTAAAGGCTGTGGCTAACTTGAACCAGAGATTCGCAAAGGCAGCGATCGGTAAGCGCGGATGGCCAATCGCTCGGCGCGTCCCCACACCCTGCACATTTTCATAGTAGATGCCATAGTTGTGGATATCAATAATCACCTTCAGCCCCGCTTTATGGGCCCGGTCCATAAAGCCCCTTAAGTGCGTGAGTTCTTCTTGGCTCAAATCACCGTTGATGGTGCGCTGAATTCTTTCCCAA
>JBHWQC010000086.1:0-5670 GCA_043425375.1 Atopostipes sp. | reverse complement strand
GGTACTCCAAACTCTAATAAACTTTGAAGCATCAAAACCATCCTTCCTACTCGTCCGTTCCCATCTGAAAATGGGTGAATCCGCTCAAAATTAATGTGTGATTCTGCAAGTATATTCAGTATATCTTCAGCTGACTTTGCATGTTCCAGTTGGTAATTCGTATTGTCTACCCATTGGTTCATGAGTTTTGGTGTTTCTTCTGGTGTTGCCGTTTGAAATTCAGCACCAACAATCGCATTTTGAGTCGTTTTGAATTTTCCTCTGTCATGTTGCAGACGATCAAGCAGCAAAGAATGAATATCTTTTACAACAGAAATACTTAGCTTTTCAGAGTTTGCATATAATTTGAATAGATAATGAAAAGCTTCTTTATGATTTTCGATTTCATAAAATTCACGAATACTTTTATTTCCTGGGGTAGTACCTTCTAAAATAATCGAAACTGTTTCGGGTAGGGTAATCGTGTTTCCTTCAATTGCACTATTATGGTAGGCCATACGAACGAGAATATCATCTAGATAGTCTTGTGGAAACTTAGTCATCTTGCTCACTCATTTCTCTCATGGTAGATATCTCTCTTAATTATAGCATTATTCACTCTCTATCATAATTCCAAAGCAATAATTATTAGAAAAATTATCATTCTTTTATGATAAGCTAGTTACGATCATAAAGAAAACGGTGATAAGAAATGAAAATAGCAATTGTTGGTTTTGGAGTCAGCGGGGCAGCTCTTTTAATGTCTCTGAAAACTTCGGGGAAATTAGATAAAAATATGCAAGTAGATATTTTTGATCCCAATCATGAGCCCGCTGTCGGTTTAGCGTACGGAAAAGATGCTGACCATCTTCTTCTCAATGCTTTCCCCACTGCCATGTCTTTAAATCCAGAAGATACAGACGAATTCTCAAAATGGCTGAAAAAGCACTACCCAAAATATGATGCTACAGTCGATTTAGTGCCGCGTACAGTATTTGGAGAATATGCGAGTGAGCGGTTAACGCCTCTTTTGGAAAAAGAAAATGTGACGCATGTTAAAAAAGAAATTATTGATGTGACGGTTCGAGAAGAATCTTCTATTTCTTATGATTTAGAAACTATTGACGAGGAACAGTATGGCAATTATGATTACCTCTTTTTTGCAGTGGGCAATCCGCCTTATAAAGATTTTTATAACTTAAAAGGGCTTAAAAACTATATCCATGATCCCTATCCAGTGGTTGAGAAATTAAAAGACATTGATGCAGATGCAAAAGTAGCGATTATCGGCTCCAACTTGACGGCTTTTGATTTAGTCAATTACCTGAGCCATGAAAAAAATTTAAAGCATCCGCTTGGTATTTTTACCATTGTGCCCTACTTTAATTCCCTAAGAGTGCCACCTTACCAAGGGCCGGCATTGAACTATTCTTTGGATAGAAAATGGATTGAAGAAGAAGTGCATAAGCATAAGGGTGCCCTTCCTTTAGAGCGAATCGTTGAAGCGATCAGCCAAGACTTAGCGTCGAATAAGATTGATTTGTCGGCTATTCGTGCACAATACGATCCTGCTGATTTAGAAAAGACTTACCAAACGTATGTTGACAAAGAACATCCTGAACTTTCAAAGCTGCAAGGCTATATTGCCCGCTTGTCTGGAAATTTGGGAGACCTTTATACGGCCTTGTCAAAAGCGGATCAAAGACGTTACCATTTGAAATACGCACCTCTTTTTAGCCACTATCAAGTGCGTTTAGCACCTGACGCTGTAGAGAATATGTATCAATTATGGAAGCAAGACCAGCTGTTTGTCGTGCCCGATTTAGTAGACATCACTAAGGAGAACACCTTTGTTTTAAGAAGCGAAAGCGGCAAGACTTATAAAGCGGATGTTGTGATTAATGCCTCTGGTTTTAATTTTAATACGGAAGCCATTGGCGAAGATAACCCTCTGCTTGCGAATCTACTAGACAAGGGATTTCTTATGGATAAGGATAAACGAGGCATATTGGTCACTTGGCCAGAAAGTCAAGTCATCAATCAGCGCTACGGGCATTTAGAAAATTGCTTCTTTATTGGCCCTTGGATTTCAAATACCCATTTGGGAAACAACAACGTCAAAGCGCTTTTAGAAAAAGCAGATGAGATTATCCAGAATTATATTGATTTTTAAATTTGAGAAAAAGAAAGAATTGTAAAATATTATTTTGACAAAAATGATGAACTATTGTATAATTTTGAATAGAGAGGTGCAGGTGGAAACAATCCTTGCATCCTTCTTTCAGCTTTAAAGCTGGTATAGATTGATGATTACCAAATTTAATACTCTTTCCTACAAATACGCTGCGAAATAAATGTGTATTTTTTATTTTTGCCTTTTTCGGTAGGTTGGAGTTTTCATGCGGTCTGAAGTGTAACCACCTTCTTTTAACACGCACCCTTGAGAAGGGTTACGCTCAAAAATAAAAAAGGAAAGGATGCGATGCAATGATGACTAAAGTCTTGATTGTAAACAATGAAAAAGATAGAAATAACTTGGGGCTCGCTCCAAAAATTGGAGAAGCCTTAACAGCTCATGAAGAGCGAGTATCCTTTGAAATTCTGCACTACACAGACATTTCAAAAGAAAACGTACAAGCAATCGACCCACATATGATTTTTCTGACCGGGCGCCTTACTTATGCCGGCGATGTAGAAAAAGATGAATATGCAGCTGAGTTAGCGCTGATACGGGAGGCGGATGTGCCTCTCTTTGGAATCTGCCTTGGCCACCAGCTGATTTCTCTTGCATATGGAGCAATACTAGGCCGAATGAATGAAGAAGGAATTAGAGAAGAAGGCTATGTGGACATGCATATGCGACTAGGCGATCCGATCTTTAACGGGGTACATAATCCCTTCACGGTCTATGAGTACCATTTAGAGGAAGTCAAAGAAATGCCACAAAATTTTGAGCTGCTTGCCTCTTCTGCAATGTGCGGAGTCCAAGCGATAAGACATAAAGAAAAGCTCATCTATGGTGTGCAATTTCACCCGGAAGCGTATAATCCAATCTTTCCAGATGGTCAACGGATCATACAAAACTTCTTTGATCTCGTGAAACCAAAAACGATTATTCACATTCCTGGCATACATCAACTTTCTCCTGGTGAGGAGAACGCAGAAGCCGTCTTATTTGAATAAACATTGTACAAGATGCTTGCAGTTCAACAACTGCAGGCATCTTTTGTTTTTGTATAAATCAAAAGGGCTCTACTCGAAACGAGCGACTGAACATTTGCCCGCGTTGAACTATCGCACGCACTTCTTCTAAACGCTCCTCTTCATAGGCTTGCAAGATGCTTGGAATTTGTGCTGCGGTAGGTTTATCCTCTACAAAATTTTGAGCAATACTTGCTGCATCTTGCAGGGAAGCATTGTAGCCCATTCCCGTCCAAGAGGTGGCGGAATGAGCCGCATCGCCAACGATAGCCATGCGACCTCTGACCAATTGTTCGGGCACATACTCTTTCAGCAAAATACCGCGAAAAGCTCTTCGTTCAAAAGCCGTCAACATGGCCGTTTGAAAAGGCTCCGGCCAAGGATTTTTCTCGGTGCGACGGATGAGTGTCTCTAATTCCTCTTCCGATACATCTTTCGCAGCAATGGAATGCATGGCTTTATTGCCTTTTAGTGCCCCAGTTCGACGCGCAATATCATTAGCTAAGGCATCATATTGAGCAAAGGAAACGATTCGCTCCCCTTTTTCATGGCTGCCCTCTGCTCCCGGCATCATAAAGCCAATCAAAATTTTGTGCGGGCCATCTAACACATATTCATAGCCAAGTTGGGTTTCAATTTCCCAAAGAGCAGGAGCTAACTCGGCTTCAGGGACAGCTCCCATCCAGTTGACATAGCCGGCGTAAGTGGCGTCTGGTTTTTGGGGCGCCACTGCTTTTCGCACAAGGCTGCGATGCCCGTCTGCACCAATCAAAAGATCGGCTTGATAGTCGCCGGAAGCTGTATGCACGGAGGCATAAACCGCTGTCTGCCCCACTTTTAGCACCGGCTCATTAAAATGGAGTTGTGCATCCGTTTCCTTTTCTAAATAGTGTAGCAAATCAGCGTACACTGTCTCCCAGCGTCTGGCCACATGTCCATATGAAGCGAGCGCCTCTTCCTCCGTGTTTATAATAAGGATTTTTAAAAATTGAGCCATTATGTTATCCTTTGGCTGAGGCGGGGTCACCCCCAGACTCCCCGCCGTTTCGGGCATCCGCGCTTTCTTTTCAAATACCGTCACTGACACGTCAGCTTTTTCCAAGGCAATGGCAGTCGTCAATCCTGCCAAAGATCCTCCAACAACGATTGCTTTCATTTGCTCTATCCTTTCTTCCATTCATCCGCTTACCCTAGCAATCCAATCCTAAACTTTTTTCTGTGCAGGCTTAAAAGAGTCCGTCCAAGTGTTTAAACACCTCGCCTGCTTGGGCCTGAATAAATAAATCCCACTCTAGAGGAGCAATCTCGATTTCATCTAAATTAATCCCCACAATCGAATCGCCTTCAAAGTGATGAATCAATCGTTTTGCCAGCGGGGTCGTCAGCGAAGTGCCGACGATCAGCAATAAATCAGATTGCTTCAGCGTGCGCTTCGCTTTTTCCACCGTCGTTTTATCGGCATTCTCACCAAAATACACCACATTGGGACGAACGATTCCCTGATCAACATAACAGCGCGGCACATTTTTGTCGTCTCTTTTTAACTCGGAAACCAAATATTCCCGGCCGCAATCCATACAATGCCACACCCGATGATTGCCATGGAGTTCCAACACATACCGGTGCCCCGCTTTTTGATGCAGTCCATCCACATTTTGGGTGATCACACGGATATCTTTTCCTTTCTTTTCCATAGCCGCTAAGGTCTGATGGACAATATTCGGTTTGGGCTTAGTCCGTTGCCCTTCTTCTCTGTTTTTGAAAAACTTCTCTGGGTTTTTTCGGATATTTCTTGGATGCGCGATTTTAACCGGACTTTGGCCGCTCTCTTCCATTGCCGTCCAGATGCCAAAGCGAGAGCGATAATCTGGAATCCCGCTCTCCGTCGACGTACCGGCTCCGCCGTAAAAGGTAATTACTTCCGCCTGCTCGATATAATTTTTCAGCTGTAAAATACTTTCTTCTGTCAATCCTTCAATCATTTGCTTGCTCCTTTTCAAACACCTCTGGCTGTGTTTCTCTGTCATCACTTATCATAACATGTTTTTAAAAGGCTTTTCATATATGGCATGATTCTTACTATCCTATAGAAAGAATGGAGCGCTAAAATGATGAAGATGATGTACTGGTGACTTTGGATGAGTTATTTCCACTAAACAATCGCTCAAAAAATAAAGAACATCCACACAGATGGATGCCTTTTAAAATAAATCATCATGAGAACCTGTTCGAAACAAAGTTAAAATAAGATCGTCATTATCTATTTTATAAATTAATAACCAATCACTTTCTATATGCAATTCGCGATAACCCTGCCACTACGTTTTAAAATATGGTCTCTATATTGCGTTCACAGTATTCCTGTTTCTCTATCGACAATTAACTGAATAACTTCTTTTAGTTTTGACATCTCAAAATGCTTTTTTGATACCGCTTAAAATTTCGTTTAAAAGTAGGTGTAAATTTAATCTCCATTCAACTTTTCCCACA
>JBHWQC010000085.1:0-4240 GCA_043425375.1 Atopostipes sp. | reverse complement strand
ATTAATTTAATGACTAAAGATGAATTGGCAGAAGTTTTTCGTTTGATGTCACCAAATGCTCGAGAAGAATTACTCGAAGCACTTTCTGATCCAGATGTCGCAGAGTTGATTCAATTACAAGAATCTGATGATTTGGTTGATGTCTTGCAGGAAATGCCAGCGAATTTAGTGATTAAATTACTTCGTTATGTGCCAGATAAAAGAAGAGAAACGATCAATAAATTGCTACACTATCCTGAAGAAAGTGTCGGCAGTTTAATGAGCGTAGATTTTGTAACAGCAAAGAAAACAAGCACAAAAGAACAAATTATAGAGAAAATACAATATTCAACGGGTGGGCCAGAGCATTTAAACGAAATTTACATTATGGATAATGAACGGCATCTTATTGGTCGCGTACATCTTTCAGAGTTGGTGCAATCTAGTAAAGAAACCATTGAAGATTTGATTCACTATTCTGTGTTAGCTGTTCATACGAATGATGATCAAGAAATAGCGTCTGATTTGTTTTTAAAATATCAATTATTGTCATTGCCGGTAGTAGATTCTGAAAATCGTTTAGTCGGAATTATTACAGCGGATGATATTTTCGAAGTCATTTCTGATGAAATTCATGAAGATTATATGCGACTATCCGGTGTGGCGAAAGACAAAGAACAGAAAAGAACATATTTGGATCGGACTATTTGGTCGTTGAGTAGAGAACGGATTGGCTGGCTGTTATTTTTATTGGTCTCGGCCACTTTGACCGCTTTTATTATCCAGCGCTATGAGGCAGTTTTAGCTTCAAGTGTAGTGTTAGCTGCTTATATTCCAATGTTGATGGATAGTGGGGGAAACTCAGGTACTCAATCATCCACTTTAATCACTCGTGCTTTGTCTCTAAATGAAATGGATACAACTAACACATGGGAAGTGATTTGGAAAGAGGCAAGAATTGGTCTGTTGTCTGGTTTTATTCTAAGTGTGGTCAATTTTATACGCATGTTGTTGATGGACGACTCAGGTGTCCAAGTTGCTTTAACTGTGTCGTTGACCTTGATTTCTGTTGTTATGATGGCCAAAATTATTGGCGGTATCTTACCGATGGTGGCAGAGAAATTTAATCAAGATCCAGCAGTGATGGCTGGCCCGCTGATTACGACTTTGGTGGATACTTTTGCTTTGATTATTTATTTCCAAATAGCAACTGTTTTACTTGGTATTTAATACAGGAAAATGGCTCCTTTATTTTTAAAATAGAGGAGTTTCTTTTATTTATTATTGTTAAATAAATCACAATCAAAGACCTTGTTAATATTACAACGGAATCATTTACAGGTTTTAAATCACAAAGATGCTTCTGTTAAAGTATTAATAAATAAAAATGAATACGTTTTCAGTTTGTTAATTACTTCACAAATAGCTTTACTTATTAAAATTTACTCTCTATAATAGGTTTGAAAATAAATAGAGGAGATGAAAAAAATGGCAGAAAATGTTGTAGTAGAAAAGTTAACAGTAGAGGATACAATTGACCAATTGGTGAAAAAAGGAATGCGTGCGCTTGAGAAATTTGATGCATTTGACCAAGAAAAAATTGACTATATTGTAGCGAAAGCTTCGGTCGCTGCTCTCGATCAACATGGAAAGCTGGCAAAATTAGCGATAGAAGAAACCAAGCGGGGTGTTTTTGAAGACAAAGCCACTAAAAATTTATTTGCCTGCGAGCATGTCATTAACCACATGCGTCACATGAAAACAGTTGGCGTCATTGAAGAAGATGAAGTCAATGGCATTACGATAATTGCGGATCCGCTCGGGGTACTTTGCGGCATTACACCAACGACAAATCCGACGTCTACAACCATTTTTAAATCCTTAATTGCTTTAAAAACCAGAAATCCAATCATTTTCTCTTTTCATCCTACCGCTTTAAATTGTTCGAAGGCTGCGGCGCAAGTCGTTTATGATGCAGCAATAAAAGCGGGCGCGCCAACAGATTGTATTCAGTGGATTGAGGAACCATCGATGGAAGCCACGAACGCCTTGATGAACCATCCGGATATTGCGAGTATCCTGGCGACAGGCGGAAATGCAATGGTAAAATCGGCGTATTCATGCGGAAAACCGGCACTAGGTGTAGGAGCTGGGAACGTGCCGGCTTATGTTGAAAAGTCATGCAATATCAAACAAGCGGTGCATGATATTGTGATGAGTAAATCTTTTGATAATGGGATGGTCTGTGCTTCTGAATCAGCAGCCATTGTCGAAAAAGAAATTTATAAAGCCTTTGTAGATGAAATGAAAACCTACCATACGTACGTAGTTACTCCCAAAGAAAAAACATTGCTTGAAAAGTACTGCTTCGGTGTCGAAGCCTTTCAGGAAAACAGTCAAGAGGCCAAGCTAAACCCTGAAATTGTTGGAATGGCTGCGCTTGATATTGCAAAAAATGCCGGTTTTGATGTACCCGCAACGACTTCAATATTAGCCGTTGAAATTAAAACTGTTGGGGAAGAGGAGCCGATGTCTCGGGAAAAGCTATCGCCAGTTTTAGCCTTATACAAAGCGAAAGCGCGTGAAGATGCTATTGAAAAATCCAAAGCAATGGTTGAATTCCACGGACTTGGACATACAGCAGCTATTCATACGGAAGATGAAGAGCTGTCTCGTCAGTACGGGGACGAAGTGAAAGCGATGCGTGTCGTCTGGAATTCACCCTCTACGTTCGGCGGGATAGGGGATATGTATAATGCGTTTGATCCTTCTTTAACATTGGGTTGCGGCTCTTATGGAGCAAACTCTGTCGGCGGCAATGTGAGTGCCAAACATTTGCTCAATATTAAAAAAGTGGGGAGACGTCGAAACAATATGCAGTGGTTTAAAATTCCAAGTAAGATTTATTTTGAACGTGACTCCATTCAATATTTACAAAAAATGCGCGATGTAGAAAAAGTTGTCATCGTAACGGATGAATCGATGGTGGAACTCGGTTTCTTAAATAAAGTTATTGAACAATTGCATCAACGTCGAAACAAAGTTATTTATCATGTCTTTACAGATGTGGAGTCGGATCCAGATATTTCAACAGTCCGAAAAGGCGCCGAATCAATGCATGCTTTCCAACCGGATACCATCATTGCCTTAGGCGGGGGTTCACCGATTGATGCGGCGAAAGTGATGTGGCTCTTTTATGAACAGCCAGAAATAGACTTTAAAGATTTGGTTCAAAAATTCTCGGATATTCGCAAGCGCGCATTCCGCTTTCCCGAATTAGGAGAGAAAGCGAAATTCGTAGCGATTCCGACTACTTCCGGAACAGGTGCAGAAGTGACACCCTTTGCTGTTATTTCTGACAAAGAAAATGATGCGAAATATCCACTCACGGACTATTCTTTAACCCCGACCATTGCGATTGTCGATCCTGCCTTTGTGATGACGGTTCCGGCAGAAGTAGCAGCCAATACGGGGATGGATGTTTTGACCCATGCGATTGAGGCCTATGTGAGCACAATGGGGAATGACTATACCGATGGATTAGCTTTACAGGCCATTAAACTTGTTTATGAAAATCTGGAACAATCGGTTAAAACGGCCGATTTTGAATCACGCGAGAAAATGCATAATGCTTCGACGATTGCAGGGATGGCTTTTGCGAATGCTTTCTTAGGCATCTCTCATTCGATGTCCCATAAAGTCAGTGGTTATTTCCATACGATTCACGGGGCGACGAATGCAGCTTTATTGCCGTATGTGATTCGCTACAATGGGACTCGACCATCGAAAACATCTAACTGGCCAAAATATAATACGTATCGTGCGGATGTTCATTACCAAGAAATTGCAAGAGTATTGAACTTACCGAGCAGTACCCCAGAAGAAGGGGTCGCTTCTCTAGCGCAAGCTGTATATGATTTAGGCGAAAAAGTAGGCATCCCGATGAGTTTCAAAGAACAAGGGATCAAAGAAGAAGACTATTTTGCAAAAGTGTCTGACATAGCGTATTTAGCCTACGAAGACCAATGTACGCCATGTAACCCAAGACTTGCGCTCGTCAAAGATATGGAAGAAATGTTAACGGATGCTTACCAAGGATATGCGAAACAGCCTGGACGTATAAAATAACCGCTTTAAAAAACGACTTTTACTTAAATTCTTAAGTAGAAGCCGTTTTTTTGGTGCGCCCAGCATGGGCGATAACTTGGTGGTGAAAGTCCACTACAGACTTGGCAGTAGGAACTGTTAGCTAAAGGCAAGG
>JBHWQC010000084.1:0-6096 GCA_043425375.1 Atopostipes sp. | reverse complement strand
AAAATATGGAAGAAGAACAATTCTATCAAATTGCTCAAAAGTTCATGCATAACTTTGCATTTGGAATATAGCTATTTAAGACATTAAAAAGCTTCGGTTATGTTTCATCCACAAATAGGATAAGACTTGACCGAAGCTTTTCGCTTTTATAACTTATTCACCCGCAAAACGGTGAACGATTTTTTTAATCAAATGATTGATCAGCATAACAACAAGCGATACGCCAAACAAAATCCCCCAAGTCGTCAATGACAAAGCTTCTGTGACCATAATATTTTGCATAAATGGTACGTAAACCGCCAGGAGTAATAAACCAAAGGCAGCGATTAACGCACCGATTAAAGGTTTATTGTCTAACAGACTCTTGTCTAACCCAAATTGATTGTCATGGCGTACATTAAAGATATGCGTCAGCTGCCCTAAAGCCATCATACTGAAGGTAGCCGTTTGGGCATAGGTATCGGAAACATCCGCTCCATTAAAATACAGAAACACGAGGAAGGCCGAAATACCGATCACGATACCACTGAGCCCCACCTGAAAGATGAAGAGCTTATTGATCAGTCCTCTCTCAGGATCGCGGGGCGGGCGTTCCATAATATCTGGCTCGCCCGGTTCAACCGACAAAGCAATGGCCGGCAGCAAATCAATAATTAAGTTCAAGTATAAAATGTGCAGCGGAGCCACGGGCAACGGTAACAGGAAAGCAACCGTGAGGAAAATCGCTGTAATTTCCACCAAGTTACACGTAAACAAGAACGATACGAATTTCTTAATGTTATCAAAAATTTTTCGGCCTACTTCTACCGCATCTACAATCGTCGCAAAACGGTCATCAGTTAAAATCATATCCGACGATTCTTTCGCCACTTCTGTCCCGCGCACACCCATCGCGATGCCGATATCCGCGCCATTTAAAGCCGGCGCATCGTTGACCCCGTCTCCAGTCATCGCCACAATTTGTTGACGTTCGCGTAAAGCGTCGACAATTTGCAGTTTGTTTTCAGGAGAGACACGCGCAAAAACGCCCGTTTCTAATAACTGTTCGCCTAAACTTTCGTTTTCTGCTGCCTCATCGATATCTTGGCCAGTCATTACATTATCGGCATCCTCTAACCCAATCTCTTGCGCAATCACTTGAGCCGTATCAGGGTGGTCGCCGGTAATCATTTTGACCCGGATACCCGCTCCTTGCGTAAGTTCTACGGACTCTTTGACATCTTGACGTGGCGGGTCAATAATGCCGTACATGCCTAAGATTTCAAATGTATCGACACTTTCTATCACTGCTTCAATGTCTTGATTGACATCTTCAACTTCCACTTCTGCTAAGGTAATGACACGCATGCCTTGTTTGGTTAGGCTCTCGTTGGCTTTTTCCCAATACTCTTTATCTGCCTCTGAAAGATTGGCCATCTCGGCCATAACATCTGGCGCGCCTTTTAAAATCAGCTTCTTGGTCGGTCCGTCCACCAGGATACCCATATATTTTTTATCGGAATCAAAAGGAAACTCGTCTTGTCGCGCCCAGCCCATTTCACCTAAAAGGTCTTGGTTGACGCCGGCTTTGTGCCCTAAAACGGTCAAAGCGCCATCGGTCGGGTCGCCATCGACGCTGTATTCGTCTTGGTCCTCGTCTTTTTCAAGCACTGCGTTTGAACTCAAAAAGCCGTTAATAATGAGGCGGATCAAATCACCGTGTTCATCCGCAGCGTCTACATCCTCGAGCGTTGAAAAATCAGGCAAGGAGATCGTCTCGCCATCCAACGTCAGCTCACCTTCAGGCCGGTAGCCTTCCCCGCTGACCTCATATTTCACGTCGTCTTTGACAATAACTTGTGAAACGAGCATCTGATTTTCGGTCAACGTGCCCGTTTTATCGGTCGCAATGACTGAGGTCGAGCCCAGAGTTTCAACGGCGGGTAAAGTTTTGACGAGGGCTTGGTGATCGGCCATCGTTTCCATTCCGCGAGCCAGGGTAATGGTTTGAACCGCCGGCAAAGCCTCTGGAATTGCTGCAACAGCTAGAATTATTGCCATTTGAATGAGTCCATCCATCGCTTGACCGGACAGGTAGCCTACAATAATCACCGCGACCGCTGCTACGACCGCAATCGCAATCAGGGCTTTTCCTAACTGATTGATTTCTTTGTCTAAAGGAGTGCCTTCATCGTCTTCGCCTTCCAACATTTTGGAAATATGTCCAACTTCCGTATCCATCGCAATCTCCGTTACAATTGCTTTGGCGTTGCCGCGCGTGGAAGCTGTGCCGGAAAAGACCATATTGTCGCGGTCTCCTAGAGGCACTTCTTCATCAAACACCGTGTCGTCTTCTTTGTCGACTGCTTCGGATTCACCTGTCAGCGCCGACTCAATCGCCGCAAAGTTGTTAGATTCTACCACGCGTCCATCCGCTGCAATCGCATCGCCTTCTTCTAGCAGCATAATATCACCGGGAACGAGTTGATTGGACTCCACTTCAACCACTTCACCGTCCCGCAAGACATCCACGGTGGTGAGCACCATCTCCTGCAACGCATCCACCGATTGGGCCGCACGCATTTCCACCACAAAACCCGTCACCACTGAAATGAGAATCGCCAAAACAATGGCAATCGCTTCAATATAATCGCCTAAAAAGAGTGAAAACAGCGCCGCTGCCCCTAATAGATAAACAATAATATTATTCAAGTTATCAAAGAGAATTTCATACCACTCTTTGGTTTCTTGTTCTTCCAACTCATTGGGCCCATATTCTTCTTGTCGTTTTTCCACTTCATCTTTTGATAAACCATGTTCCATATCCGTTTCAAATTCCTCAAGGGTCTCTTCTACATTTTTCTGATAGTATTCGGCCATAACGCATTCCTCCCTTTGAAATGTGCTTAAAACAATAGTAGCAAAAACGATTTAAAATAGCGGGAGGAATGCCTATTTTTTTCATAAAAAAGAACCCCTCAGAAAACTGAAGGGCTCTCGTTATTTTTCATTTGTATTTGAATCGATGATGCGGTAAATAATAAAAGTTACAAAAACAAGCAGTAAACTGACCATGAAAATACCGACGAGCACGCCTGGAATAGGGACTTCAAGCAGCATCAGAACGAACATGGTAAAAAGGGAGACCATTGCGACGATCAAGTCAACTTTCAAAAAAAACTCCATGTAGACCATTTTGATCACTCCTTTTAAACAAAGGGTGTGCCTTTTCTTTACCTAAAGTATACCATTTTTGGGCGTGGTTTAGTACTCAAAATACTATTTTTTACTCATCCAGCGGCTGGTATTCCACGTCCAACCCTTTTTGAACCCCTGGTCGCTCTGCAATCTTTTTCGCCCATTTCATCAGATTCGGATACTCTTCCACATTGAGAAATTCGGCCGAACCTTCATATAATTCGCCTAATACTAGTCGACCGTACCATGGCCAAATCGCAATATCTGCAATTGTATAAGTATCACCTGCTATAAACTCACGGTTGGCTAGATTTTTATCGAGGACATCCAATTGACGCTTGGTTTCCATGGTGAAGCGGTCAATCGGGTATTTCATCTTTTCCGGTGCATAGGCGAAAAAGTGCCCAAAACCGCCGCCCACATATGGAGCTGAGCCAATTTGCCAAAACAGCCAATTCAATGTTTCGGTGCGCCCGTGAATATCTTCTGGAAGGAATTGGTTAAACTTTTCGGCTAAGTAAAGCAACATGGAGGCCGACTCAAAAATCTCTAATCGCGGCTCTTGGCTTTGATCCACAAGTGCTGGAATTTTTGAGTTGGGATTAATCTCGACAAAGTCTGAGCCAAATTGGTCGCCTTCGCCAATATGGATTTGGTAGAGATCATAATCTGCCCCATCCACTCCTGCTTCTTTCAATTCTTCAAACATCAGCGTAATTTTGATGCCGTTTGGTGTGCCTAGCGAATACAGTTGAAACGGTGCATCGCCAACAGGCAGCTTTTGTTCAAAACGGCTGCCTGCATCTGGGCGGTTGCCTCCTCTTTCGTC
The DNA here is from genome assembly GCA_043425375.1 of Atopostipes sp. Taxonomy (GTDB): domain Bacteria; phylum Bacillota; class Bacilli; order Lactobacillales; family Carnobacteriaceae_A; genus Atopostipes. The sequence continues at coordinate 2,090 of JBHWQC010000084.1, read as the reverse complement.
CTTCTCGTCTTCCCACTGCCACACTTTCGGTACTTCATACTCTGACATGTGAACACTCCTTTGTTTAGTTGTTGTATGTTTATCATACTATACTTCGGGGCAGCTGCCCAAAATTATCACTTTTTTAAGAAAGTGGTTGTGTAAATATACGTACTTTATGTCACTCCTCATTTGAAATTTTATTTGGCAGCAATGGTGAGTACTTAAACGGTTAACTTCGCTATATTTTATTTATAGCGGGATTGGAACGCTTATCTTCGCTGTAATTAATTTATAGCGAAATTGGAATATCTAAGCTCGCTGTATTCTAAACAAGTTAGAAATAAACAAAAATAACCAAACCATCTGCCGATTTCTGACAAATGGTTTGGTTTAAAAAGCTTCTGCTCAACTAATTACTCAAATTCAAAATACAGAGACTGCAGCAAATACGTCTCATCCACTTTTTCGGCTTGTTTTTTCAGCCAATTTTTGATTCGAGAAAGCTTAATCTCGTCATCCAGCCACTGCTGCTTCATCTTGGCAAAACGCGCCGCCTCTTTTTCAGACACTTTATTTTTCAAATGGCCCCAGACATGCTCCAAGGCATTGAGTTCTACATTTTTATCGGGAATCGTATCTAAAGCTTCTTCAATCAATGTATAAAACTCAACGACCGGATAAGCGGACTTGTCTTTTAATAATGTACGAATCGCTTGGTAATTTTTCGGTGAATGAGCTAAGACGGCATATTTATACCGCGCCCATTCATCCTCTAAATCTTTCATTTGCGGCTTGTCTGTGGTTGCTAAATTCGCTTTGACCGCCGATAAGTTTTTATCTTTCACTTCCAGCATAATATCAACATCTAAAGGGGCGATTTCTTCATAAAACGCCATAAAAGGTTGAATATAAATGGTATCGGTATGGGCACCAAGTCGGCCGCCTGGTTTCTGCTGGGAATAGTGAATTTTCATCCGCCTATCTGCAGGCCTCCAAGTCGCTTTCGCCTGTTTAATCCACTCGGCGTCTGAGACTTCTGGATCGCTTGGATTACAAGCATTGTGCAGATTATCATACACGACCGGCGCGCCGGTCGCTTCGCTAATTTCCAACACATCAGAAATGGTATAGAGATTATGGTCATTTTCAATAATCAAACGGGCTTTTATCCGGTCGCTTAATCCTTCGTACACCTTAATAAACCGCTCCTTTGCCGCATCCTTATCGCCATAAACCCCGCCAATGTGTAAGATCACTTTATGCGAATCATCGACGCCCATTGCATCTAAAAATTGCGTGTGGTACGCCAAGTCTAAAATCGCTCGCTCGACTACACCGACATCGGTTGAATTCAACACTGTATACTGGCCGGGATGCATCGACACCCGGATATCATGCGCTTTTACTTTTTCACCTAAACGCTTCAAGGTCTCTTCAAACAAATCCACCCAATCCATTTGATTCGTCTCTAAATCCGAGGCAAAGGGCACAATATCGGAGCTGATGCGGTACATTTTAATGCCATGCCGAATATTATAGTCCAGCATATTTTCCATCGCAGCCAAATTATGGGCAATTAATTTCTCTAATCGTTCAGGCGTCGCATTAGCTTTTCGCGTGGTTTTCATATCGGTGCCCGGCACCCCCACCATTAAGCAAGCATAACCAATTTTCATCCGCATCTCTCCTCCAACTTATAAGTTGTCCATATCCAAACCAACTTTTCCGTCCATAATTTCAATCACACGATCCGTTTGCTGCGCGACTTTTTGATCATGGGTAATCATAATAAAGGTGGTTTCCAATTCTTTATTGATGTCTTTCATTAAGTTAAAAATCGTTTTGGTGGTGTCCGAGTCCAAATTTCCAGTCGGTTCATCACCTAAAATCAGCTTTGGTTTATTCATTAAACTTCGCGCGATGGCCGCTCTTTGTTGCTGTCCACCGGAAATTTCTGTTGAACCATTGTTCTTTACTTTACTCAATCCAACCATTTCAAGCAAATCGTCTGCTCGCTTTTGCATTTCTTTTGTGACTTTGCCCTCTTTGATACGTGCAGGCATCAACACATTTTCGACCACCGAAAATTCTGGTAGTAAATGATGAAA
>JBHWQC010000083.1:0-3357 GCA_043425375.1 Atopostipes sp. | reverse complement strand
CAGTTGTTTGGGCGAATTGATATTAAATTCTTCACCGGCGAGTTCAAAGATATTTTCTTCAATGCCCTTTAAAACTTCCGCAAATTCAGCGTGCAAGTGTTCCAATTCTTGTCCGTCCACTTTGATGCCGTCAATTTCCATGTCACCCAAGATAAAGGTCAGCGGCAACTCGATGGCATACAGTAATTCTTCTTGTTCGTTTTCTTTCAGTTCTTCTTTCAGTTTATCAGTTAAGGTATACAGAGCATCCACTTTTGTGGCGACATGCTTATACATGCGGTCCAAATCATCTGGCACTGCTGTTTTTTTGCCTTTCCCGTACACAGCCTCATCCGGTAAAAGGCCTGTATAGCCATGTCGTTCCGTCACATTTAATACTTCGCCGCTGCTGTCCTCTGAAGTCAATAAATACGACGCCAGCATGACGTCGAAGTCGACGCCTTGGAGTTCGAGATCTCTTTGCTTTAAAGCGACGTAGTTCGCTTTCGCATCATAGGTAATTTTAAGCTTTTCTTCATTTTGAAGAAAGACTTTAAATTCGTCGGAGGCCAGCGCGGTCTCGATAGTCGTCACGTATACTTTTTTATCGGTGCCCCAAGCGACCGCTTCAATCGGCGCGGTGTGGTAATTTTCATCCAGCATTTCCAGATACAATGCCGAAAAATCGGTGAACATATCCGCTGTGATGGTTTCGACAAATTCGTATTCGATTGCGCGGGTATCGTTTTCGAGACTGTCCATATATTCTTCGGTGTCGAGTTTTTCCAGGTGCGAGTTGAAATCCATTTCCTTATAGAAGGCGATGAGTTTTTCCATATCGCGCCCGTTGTAGTCGACATCTTTAATTGTAATTTCAATTGGCGCCTCGGTATCAATTTGTGCCAACTGACGCGAGAGAAAAGCCGTCTTTTTTTCATTGATCAGATTTTCTTTCCGCTTAGATTTCTTCATCTCGTCAATATGTTCGTACAGATTTTCCATCGTGCCGTATTCTTCTAAAAGCTTGATCGCTGTTTTGTGGCCCACACCCGTCACACCCGGAATATTATCAGACGGATCACCCGAAAGCCCGAGATAGTCGACAATTTGGTCGGCGTCGACCCCCATCAGTTCTTTGACCGTGTCTGGTGTGTAAGATTCCAAGTTGCTGACGCCTTTAACAGTAATATCAACGCGGATGTCCTCGGTTGTTAATTGGGTCAAGTCTTTGTCACCAGAGATAATGACTACGTCAAAGCCTTCTTCGGCTGCTTGATTCGCGAGGGTGCCAATAATGTCATCCGCTTCGTAATTCGGCAGCTCGTAATGCTTGATGCCAAAGCCGTCGAGCAGCTCCTTCAGGTAAGGCATTTGTTCGGAAAGCTCGCCCGGCATCGAATCGCGCCCGCCTTTGTAATCGTCAAAAAATTCGTGGCGGAAAGTGGTAGCTCCGGCATCGAAGGCGACCAGCGCATGGGTCGGGTTTTCTTTTTGCATCACACTGTCTAACATATTATGAAAGCCATACAAGGCATTGGTGTGCAAACCATTTGAATTTTTCATTCGTTCCAGTTGACTGTGCAGGCCGTAAAATGCGCGAAATACTAAGCTGTGGCCGTCCAGTAAGATTAATTTCTTTTTACTCACAATAAAACTCCTTTTACACTGCGTGTATTTGTCTGTCTTAGTTTACCAAAAACAGCGCGTTTTCTAAAGGGAGTGAGACTTGGAGTATCTGTCAATCTTGAGAAGATGTATTCTTTTACGTCTATTGTCCTTTTAATTTCGCTGTAAAATAATTATGGCGGGGTTAAAGGCTCTAGTTTCGCTATAAAATAATTATAGCGGGGTTGGAGGTTCTAATTTCGCTATAACTAACTTTCTAGTGATTAATAGGGCTCTCCTATAACGGCCGAAAAATGAAAGAAGGCATGTACTCGCCGCTTACTCAAAACCAGCGTCATCTTGATTTAATTAAACGATTTGAAACTTTATGATGTGTTGACAAAATACCGGTTATTGAAGAGTCGAGAAGAAAATATTCCGCCGTATTATATTTATACCAACAGACAGTTGGAGGCTCTTATTCAAAAAATGCCGAGAACTAAAAAAGCCTTACTTCAAGTCGAGGGCTTTGGTGAAATCAAAGCCGAAAAATATGGGGATGACATCTTGCATATCCTCACTGAATATGTAAAATTTATAAACGTTCGTTTATAACGAACGAAAACCCCATAAAAACCGAATAAATTCTGTTAAATCGAATAAAAAGAGACTTTTCCCTTGAATATAGCGAACATTCACTATACAATGTTCCTAATTCAAAGGGGGAATTTCAAAAATGGCTGTGTCAGAAAATACAATTTCAACAATAAAACAGACTGCGTATCCATGGTTTGTGAAGGCAGATATCGACGGGTTTTTCGCACTTTTTCAAAACAACTTGGCAAACTTCGTGGTGATTGCGATTAGTTTGATCGGGATGGGCTATCCAGGAAGGATCGTTTATGGACGAATTATTCCGGGGGCTGCAATTAGCGTATTGTTCGGCAACCTCTACTACGCCCATATGGCAAAAAAGCTGGCGATTCAGGAAAATCGCTCGGATGTAACGGCCCTTTCTTACGGGATCAGCACACCGGTTATGTTTATTTATCTCTTCGGTATTATGGCGCCGGCGCTTGCGCTGACCAACGATCCGGACATGGCGTGGAAAATTGGTATGGCCGCTACCTTCCTCGGAGGGGTTGTGGAAGTCTTGGGCAGTTTCATCGGCGACTTTATCCGCAAGCATTTGCCGCGTGCGGCGATGATGGGGGCTTTGGCTGGGGTGGCCTACTCCGTCATCGGCGGACAGATGTTTTTTCATACCTTTGAGTCGCCTGTCGTCGGAATGTTGGCGATGGTGTTGATTTTGATTGGCTTTGTCGGGAAAAAGGCGATGCTGTTTAAAATTCCGACGTCTCTGTTTGCAATTATTATTGGAACGGTCATGTCGTATGCGATTGGTGCTTCAAATGGAAGTAATTTAGTGGCGAGTTTAGGCTCGGCTGGGTTTTACCCGCCGCTTCCGACACTTGGGCTGTTTGAAGGACTGGGGTACTTGTTTGGCCCGATGGTGACGTTGCTGGCGGCAATTCTTCCGATTTCTGTCTATAGTTTTATTGAAACGCTGAACAATGTGGAGGCGATGTCGGCTGCCGGCGATAACTATAATGTTTCCGAGGCGCAGCTGGTCGATGGCATGGGGACAATTATTGGCGCCTTTTTTGGCGGGACTTTCCCCACGACCGTCTATATGTCTTCGGTGAGTGCGAAATGGCAAAATGCGCGCCGGGGCTACTCGATTCTGAACGGGATTGTATTTTTGTTTGCCTC
>JBHWQC010000082.1:0-8551 GCA_043425375.1 Atopostipes sp. | reverse complement strand
GAACCGCCGCGTCCCAGGGTGGTCAATTCACCGTATTCGTTGGTTCCTTGAAAGCCAGCGACAATGATTACATCATTCGTTTCAAAATGTGTATCAAAGCGGTCGGCTGCTATGGTCGAGATTTTACTCTTTAGGTGATGGCCGACGGTTTGGATACCTGCTTGATAGCCGGTCAGTGATTTGGACCGCACTCCAATACGTTTTAGAGCCATGGATAGGTAGGCGATAGATTGCTGCTCACCTGTCGTCAGCAGCATAGCCAAATCTTCTTGCTCGGGGGAGTCTGTCAGTTTTTTTACATTTTCCATCAACAAATCGGTTGTGTCACCCATGGCAGAGACAACCACAACTAACTTTTCATTATTCTCTGTGCGATTTTTTAAATAAGCCGCAATTTCTTTCATTTTATCGAACGTACTGACACTTGATCCGCCATATTTCAATACGGAAATTTGATTACTCATGCTTCACAACTCTTTTCTATCTTATCTTCTTTAGCCACATGCCAAGCTGCACCTGTTGTAAAACAAAAAAACAAGTCGCTACTTCCCGACTTGTCATACATTACGATTACAAGGGAAGCTCATCATGCTAACGCTCTGACAGTCTGCAAATTCTTCATTTACAAACCAACGATTTATAATCTGTATATTATAAATCATTTCGGCAAAGTTCCCTTTCCATATTCGTAACTTACAGGTTATATCCAAATATGTACTCATGTTCTCTGCGCCTCAACCACAAAAATATCTTATTCAATTGTTAGACGTTAATATAACAAAGAATGAAGCTATTGTAAACCTTTTAGCCATTTTATTCTCAAGAAGTGAGGAAATTAGTAGAAAAGACATAAAAAAAGCTCTCTAAAATAAAGGCTGCATTTATTTAGAGAGCTGCATTTTAAACTTTATTGCCTAATAGTTGTGTCTTCGTACAATGATTCGCCAAGGGCATTCAGTTTTTCTTCCCATTGTTCTTTTGAGAAGTTATGTTCTTTTACATAACGGTTTCTTGGGTGTTTGCGGCATTCAGCAGTACAGCCGCGCAAGTATTTATGTTCATTTTCTTCCGTCATGATAACTTGCTCGTTGCATTCAGGATTTGTACAATTCACATAACGCTCGCAAGGTGTCCCGTCAAAGTGGTCTCTTGCAACAACTTTATGTTCCACTTGATTAATCGGTACAGCAATACGCTCGTCAAACACGTACATGCTTCCTTCCCACAACTCGCCTTTCGTTTCAGGGTCTTTTCCATAGGTGTCAATTCCGCCATGTAATTGACCGACCTTGTCCGTAATGCCTTCGCGCAGCATCCAGCCGGAGAACTTTTCGCAGCGAACGCCACCTGTACAATAAACAACGACTTTTTTGTCCATAAATTTTTCTTTATTTTCCATAACCCAATCCGGCAATTCACGGAAGTTACGTATTTCTGGACGAATAGCGTCTTTGAAATGGCCGAGATCGTATTCGTAATCGTTACGCGTATCCAATACAATCGTCTCTTCATCTAGAAGAGCTTCTTTAAATTCTTTAGGCTCTAAATACTCGCCTGTGAGTTCTTCTGGATCAATATCGTCTTCCAAGCTTAGAGAAACAATTTCTTCGCGGTGACGAACATGCATTTTTTTGTGCGCATAATCATCCGCTTCGTCTTCTTTAAACCACATATCTTCGAAACCGTCCAATGAGTGGACGTAATCTTTATACTTTTCTGTTTGTTCAATTGTACCTGAGACCGTTCCATTAATTCCTTCAGAACTGACCAAGATACGTCCTCTTAATCCAATACTTTTACAAAACTCTAAATGTTCTTCAACAAATTTGTCTGGGTTTTCAATCGGCTCATACTTATAGTAGAGCAGTACCCGATAATTCTTTGACATCTTACAATTCCTCCTTGTAGTTGCAAGCTACAAAAATATTTTCTTCCGACATCTATTATATACCGATTTGACTCTTGTCTCAACTTTTTCTGCGCAATCGTCATCTTCTCCTGGGTTTGAGAGCATTTGACTTGTGCTTCCAGGGCATGCTTTATAAAATGAGGTTAGATTAAGAAAGTACAACAAAAGCCAAGGAGGAGAGCAAATGGACGCAAATGAAAGAATCATCCATGGAACGTTTACGAATACAGATGAAACCATTCAAGCGATTCGAAGACTGAATGAAGAAGGGTATACGAAAGATCAGATTCGTGTCTACTCGAATAATCTGGATCTTGAATCTTATGATGCAACGGCAGAGAACCCAAAAAGAGAAGAGGGTTCCTTTGATGCGACGAACGCAAGACCCAAAAATGAAGAAGGCGCTTTTGATACGACCGATGTAAACTCAAAAGCACGCAGTGAAGAAGGTTCCTTTGACCGTGTGGATCGGGGCCAGGGCATAAATAATGCTACGCCAGATGATACACAGGAAAGCGCAAATGACGAGGATGATTCCGTTTGGGAGAGTGTAAAAGGCTTTTTCACACCTGACACGTATGATTATGAAAAAGAATCACAGAATCCAAATTACAATCCGGACCAGGATATTTTATATCCGTATCGAGAGGATCTCTCCAGAGGCCACCATATTGTTGTATTAAATAACCAGAATATCGATGGAGGTCCAGGCAGAATTTAGAGGATGGCCACACAAAAAGCGCTATTTAAATAGCGCTTTTTTATTTGAGCATAACGATACTATCCTTTAGACGCTTATTGTAAGATTGAGGCGAAATGAATCTAAATAAACGTTCCTTAAGAAGGGAAAGCATTTAGGAGGATCAGTGATGAAATTACGACTTTTTTTGCTCACAAGTGTTCTTTTGCTTGCTGCATGCGGTCCAGATCAAACAGAAGAGTCCCTTGGGGAAGAGCTAGACGATACGAGCTTGTCCACAACGAAAACGGAAGAAATGGAAACAGATACGGAATCGCTGACTGAATCTGATACCGGTAAAACACCTGACCCAGCTTCTGGCTCACATCTGTTAGCCGATTTTATTCATGAGCAGACTTTTATGGATCCTTATGCTTTACAAGCCTGGGAGGACTATCAAGCAGTAGCTGCGGATGCAAGTTATGGGGAAATTACACTTGTACAAACGGAGAACCCGAATCTTTCTCAACTGGATGGCTCTTCTCTCAGTGATATTGAGGAACGCTTTGAAGGACTTCCATTGCGAGAGGATGTGTATATGGAACAAGTAGATATCAGTGAATCAGAAGCACTACATTTCTATCGTTATCCTGCAGAAGCGGAAAGTGCTTATAGTGAGCTGTCTGATTTTCTAGTCGAACTGTCTTACTATTTTATTGAGGATCATTTAGTCTTTAGTTCAATTACTCCAGGATTTTATCAAGTTGATTTAAATAATCTTCCAGATGCTCAGACCTTGATGACCTTTACTACTGTGCCGGAGATTGCATCTATAAATCCTCAAGTGTTTACCATTGCAGAAATGAAAGTCAAAGATCAGCTGATTCATCAAACAATGATCCCTGCTACTTTTGTAAATGAAGAAGGAAGCGAAGAGATTATGGCGTTTTATTTCTTTTCACATGGAGAAGATATTCTTCAGTATGCATTTTTGCCCTTTGAAATGGTCAGCCAGAGTTTCCCCGACAATTCAGTGCTTCTGTATCAGCAAATTATCCCAGAAATTAGTCACATGGATCTGGACGAAAAACTCTAAGCGTCTGAAAAGAGAAATAACTCATCAAATTTTAATAGTGACTTGACAAATTATAAGAAGTCATCCATAATAAATTTACTTTAATGACGAGAGGAGATCACACCATGAAGTTCACTCAACAAACTTGGCAAAACTGGCGAAGCAGAGTGGCCTGACTTCTTAAGGAGCATAGGCACACTTTTATTTCTTATGGAATTAAAGAGCCTATGCCAGTGTGATTGACTAAAAGAGAATGAAGACACTGCATAGAATAATTGGCGACAATTACGCATGCAGTGTCTTTTTGTATTTACACAGAAGATCCTGTGCAAGGCTCTATCTACTTCATTATAAAAAGGGAGCACTAACATGAAAAAAAATAAAAGTTATACCGGTTTAATTTTTACTATAGTAGGTTTAGCCGCCTTGGTCTTATTTATTGGCTTTCGCATGATGTCAGATCAAGAAGCACAGACTGCGGATGGCGCAGGAGAGTCCAATGAAACCGTTGCATCGACTACCGATCCAGAGAACAGACAGTATGTTGGACTGCTTCAATTCATGGCCCATCCTTCACTGGATGCGATTACTCAGGGAATTATCGATACGATGGAAGAAAACGGCTATGTGGATGGTCAAAACATTACTTTGGACCTGCAAAATGGACAAGGGGATCAAAGTAACCTAAACTCCATGTCTACTCGATTTGTACAAAATGATGCCGATTTGATGATTGCAATTGCTACACCTGCAGCACTAGCCGCAGCTAATGCTTCAGATGACATTCCATTGTTATTAGGCGCCATCACAGACCCAGAGAATGTGGGCTTAGTTGCGAGTAATGAAGCGCCTGGCGGAAACGTGACAGGAGTATCGGATATGACACCGATTGATCAGCAATTGGAACTTATTCGTAAAATCCAACCGGACGCTACAACGCTAGGTCTTTTATATTCTTCTTCAGAAGATAATTCTATCTTACAAGGTGAAATGGCTGAAGAGCTGGCGGGAGAATATGGTTTTGAAACAGTGACGCGTACAGTGTCTTCTACAAATGACGTGTCTCAAGTTGCTCAGCAATTAGTGGCTGAAGTGGATGCAATTTGGACTCCAAATGATAACGTCGTGGCTTCTGCATTCCCGAGTGTATTGGAAGTCTCAAATGGCGCTGGCGTCCCGGTATATCCAGCAGTCGATATGATGGTTGCACAAGGCGGTTTAGCAACGCTTGGTTTAAATCAATATGAAATTGGCGTAAAAACTGGTGAAATGGCCGTTCAATTATTAAATGGAGAAATTGACCCTGCGACTACACCTGTATTGCGAGCGGATGAAACGGATTTGGTAGTTAATTTTGAAACAGCTGAAGTCTTAGGTATTTCTATCCCAGAAGGATTACTTGAAGATGCGATTGATTCCAAAGAGTTACTAGAAGAGACGGGGGAGTAAGGTGCAAATCATATTATCCGCCATTGCCGAAGGTCTGTTATGGTCCTTCATGGCAATCGGCATCTATATTTCTTTTCGAATTTTGAAAAAGCCGGACTTAACGGCTGAAGGAAGTTTTCCTTTTGGCGGCGCGGTAGCCGCAGCTCTTATCGTCAATGGAGTTCATCCAGCATTAGCGACACTGATTGCTTTTTTAGCAGGCGCATTTGCGGGCTATACAACTGGATTGTTAATGACCAAAGGCAAAATACCGGGGCTGTTAGCCGGAATACTGCTTATGACAGGTCTTTATTCGGTTAACTTAGTAGTTATGGGAAGAAGTAATATTTCCTTATTAAACTTTCCGCGCCTCACAAGTTTAGTCAGTGAGTATGTCACTTTGCCGCCGGATTTTGATGCAATTATTATTGCTATCTTTTTACTGGCTGTGGTTTTAAGTTTGCTGATTTACTACTTCAAATCGGATTCTGGACAGGCGCTTATTGCAACAGGCGACAATGAGAAAATGGCTCGTTCTATGGGCATCAGCACGGATAGCATGAAGATGCTAGGACTTGCGCTTGCAAATGGTTTAGTTGGGTTGTCAGGTGCATTGATCGGGCAGTATAATGGGTATGTAGATATTTCGATGGGAATTGGTGTGTTTGTTATCGGTCTTGCTGCTGTTATTATAGTAGAGATTTTCTTTAGCGATTTGTCATTATCTGCACGTCTGATTTCGATACCTATTGGAGCCATTCTCTATCGCTTTATCGTTGCTTTTTCTCTTTACATCGGTTTGCCGCCGGAGTTACTGAAACTTGTATCTGCTGTTATTTTAGGATTATTTTTATCCTTACCTAGTATTCTTTCCAAGAAAGGGGCTTTTGAATGAAACAACCTATATTAATGCTCAGCGAAATCCATAAGACCTTTCAAAAAGGAACTTTAAATGAGAACCATGTATTAAAAGGCCTTTCGCTTTCAGTAAACGAAGGAGACTTTATCTCGTTTATCGGCGGGAATGGATCGGGTAAATCAACTCTTTTAAACGTGATTGCTGGCAGTTTAATGATTGAGCAAGGAAGTATGACCTTAGAAGGTCAAAATTTGCTTGAATTTAATGAAGAAGAACGTGCACAAAGTATTTCGAGAGTCTTTCAAGATCCTATGATGGGTACAGCTCCTCGCATGACGGTTGCAGAAAACTTGGCGATTGCATTGAAACGAGGGGAGAAGAGAGGATTAGGACGCACACTGACTCAAGACACTTACTTAAGATTAGAAGGTTTGGTTTCTAAGATGGGTTTAAATTTAGAGGAGAAACTAGAAGACGAAGTAGGTTTACTCTCTGGCGGACAAAGGCAAGTCATTACATTGCTTATGGCTACAGTCAAAAAACCCAAATTACTACTTTTAGATGAGCATGTAGCTGCATTGGATCCAAAAGCCACAGAACAAGTAATGAAAATTACTGAAGAACGTGTGCAGGATGAAAAGATAACAACTTTGATGGTCACCCATAATATGCAACATGCGATTGATTATGGAAATCGACTTATCATGATGGATCAAGGTAAGATTGTAATTGATGTTTCTGGAAAAGAGAAGTCTCAATTGACTGTCCCGAATTTAGTTGAGTTATTCCATAAAGAAGCAGGTAAAGAAATTCAAACAGACGAAATGTTGCTTAATCGGTAGACTGAAGCTAAGAAAATGGTTGTTTTATAAGACAACTATATAAGATTCTAATTTATGGAAATATTTACGAACGCTTACGGTACAAGGTTTGTAATCTGTTGCCTCGTACAACTACTTAAAGAATTATTTTAGGGGCTAATAATGAATGAATATCGAATTATCGAATAGAGTCAAACTTTTTTATAAGAAAATAGGTCAAGGGCCACCGATTTTGATGCTGCATGGGAACGGCGATTCCTACAAAGACTTAGAAACATTGGGTACAGCTTTAGCAAAAAAATATACCGTGTATTTAATTGATTCTAGAGGTCATGGGTACAGTTCACATCATGATACATACTTTACTTATGAAGACCTGGCTGAAGATATTGATTTATTTATCAAGAAGCTGGCTTTGGAAAACGTCAATATAATTGGTCATAGTGACGGAGCTATCATTGCAACTTTATTAGCTATAGATAAGAAACCTTACTTAAATAAAATTGTTTTATTAGGCGTTACCTTAAAGCCGGAGCAAATGAAAGATAAATGGAAATCTTGGATCCGTAAAGAGTATGAAAGACATAAACATCCATTGTTCCGATTAATGCTTGAAGAACCGCAAATTGAATTTGAGCAATTGGAACATATAGACATACCCACATTTGTTGTGGCTGCGGAAGATGACGTAATGGCAACTGAAAATTATATTGAAATCGCTGATCGCATACCTCAAGCTGAATTGTACATCTTTAAAAATGAAGATCATATGTCGTATGTCAATTACACGGATAAGTTTGCAATAGCTGCTCAAGAATTCATAAACTAGTAACTTTACTGGTAGCATAGTGAGCATTCTGAGAGTCTTTAATGGGTAAGTCTGCGTGAAGAGTATTTAAATCGTCTCAGAATGCTTGTTAATTGTATAGAATAACAGCCAAGGGAGGCTTTTAAATGTTTGAAGAGAACGATTATATTACTAGACAGATTAAAACAATGGTAAAAGGCTTGGGAAAGTTTATGGGGCTTGAGCAGATAAAAGAAATCCTGAACTTAAGTGGTGATGAACAAAGTGTTATGACAGATAAAGAGCTAGAAACAATTATCGTTGTATCTAAGATTGAAATCATTTCTGCGAATAAAGGATTAACTGACAAAGAATTGGCAGCTGAGTTAACATTGAGCGAAGAAGAAACAAAAAAACTGCTGAGTAACGAAATTATAGGCGACGAAGAAAAAATTGATCAACTGAATCAGTTTGTAAGCAAAAATCAGGCATATTTGTAACAGAAGAGAGGGAAAAAGAGCAAAATAATGATTATTCAAGTGGTGAAAATTTCCTTTGTTTTCACTTATAACTCTGAATAATATATATTATGTAAACCAAAAGAACAAAAACGAAAAGAGGCTTACATCACCCAACCAAAGGACGCTTTTCCGTGTCTTTTGTGCTCTATTGGGCGTTGATTTTAGAATAATTCCGACAAAAGCAGTAAAAACTTTCTTAACTGAATCAACCAATGGTTTTGTCTTTCTACAGTTTCGCTTTTTGAAACTTTTGTTTCTGATTTGATCGCTCTGTCAAAGCCGTCATCGCGTCTCCGTTTCACCAACCGTTCCACGGGCTGTCAAAACATAGCCTATATCGCTTATTCAGCGGTATCTTTCAAGGCGTAGCAGCATATTTCTATATGCGATAGTCCGATGGCTGATCGTGGGAAGCTCACCGACATAGGTTTTATGCAAAGCAAAGTAACCTTGAACTTTTTATATTCAACCC
>JBHWQC010000081.1:0-8736 GCA_043425375.1 Atopostipes sp. | reverse complement strand
TACGAAACGAAACGCTATTTCGTTTCGCACGAATTTGATTTCGCGAAACCAATCTCAGTTTGGTGTTGTACTCATTTAATCCTGCGAAACCAATCTCAATTTCGTGTCGCATGAACTCGATTTTGCGAAACCAATCACAGTTTCGTTTCGCATGAACATTTTATTGGTTACCCTTTAAAGTTATATCGCCCCTATAAGTGTTTTAGAGGCACTTTAAGGTTTTCAAGACGAGCTGACATCATAAAAAAAGACTCACTACCCAAAGGATAGCAAGCCGTTTTACTCGTATATAAATTATTCGTCGTCTGAAGATTCGTCTGTAAAGCCGAACTTTTTGTTGAAACGATCGATTCGTCCATCTGCTTGAGCAAATTTTTGTTTGCCTGTGTAGAATGGATGGGAATCAGATGAAATTTCAACACGGATTAATGGATATGTGTTTCCATCTTCCCACTCAACTGTTTCGTCAGCTGTTTGAGTCGATCCGGATAAAAATTCGTAACCTGTTGTTGTATCTCTAAATACGACTTTGTTGTATTCTGGATGAATATCTTTTTTCATTCTTTTCACTCCTCATGCCATAGAGCTCGGGCTCCATAGTTTATTCTGTCCTATTTCAAATGCTTTCTTGCAACATCCAATATAATAGCATGTTTATTTGCGTATTGCAATCCTTTTTCACAAAAATCCTTACTGCACTCGGCTGAGGACTTCTTTGATAAACTCCTCGTTGGACTTGGTTTTTCCAAGGGTGCTGATAAATTTCTCCGTGAATTCGAGTGAATCATTTGGCATGCTTCTTCGTAAGCGGAAAGCCGCTTCGAATTCGTCTTTGGAATGCAAAAGTTCGTCTTTACGCGTACTTGATTTCACGATATCAATGGCTGGGAAGACGCGACGATTGGCCAAGGCACGGGATAAATGAATCTCCATATTCCCTGTTCCTTTAAACTCTTCGTAAATGACATCGTCCATGCGGCTGCCCGTCTCCACCAAAGCGGTCGCAATAATGGTCAAGCTGCCACCTTCTTCAACGTTTCGAGCCGAGCCAAAGAAGCGTTTAGGCGGGTACAAGGCGGCCGGATCAATTCCCCCGCTTAACGTACGCCCGCTTGGTTGTTCCACCAGGTTATAGGCGCGCGAAAGTCGTGTAATGCTGTCCATTAAAATGACCACATCGCGTCGGTCCTCAACAAGGCGGCGCGCCCGTTCAAGCACCAATTCAGTGACTTGCACATGGCTATAGGCCGTCTGGTCAAAGGTGGAATGCACGACTTCTCCCTTGATACTGCGCTCAATATCCGTCACTTCTTCCGGTCGCTCATCGATTAAAAGCATAATCAACTCGACATCCGGGTGATTGGTCGTAATACTATTCGCAATTTCTTTCAAAAGCGTCGTCTTTCCAGCTTTAGGCGGAGCCACTATTAAGCCACGTTGCCCAAATCCAATTGGCGCAAGCAAATCCAGCATGCGTGTGGAAATTTGCTTGCTCGTTGTTTCTAATTTTATTTTTTCATCGGGATAAAGAGCCGTCAAAGCAGGGAAGTATGGACGTTCTCTCGCCTCTTCTGGGTTTTTTCCGTTAACCAGTTTCACGTTCATTAAGCCAAAGTGGCGCTCATTTTTCTTCGCTGGTCTAGCGGTACCTGAGACTTTATCCCCTTCGCGCAGGCCAAAACGGGTCATTTGCGAAGCAGAAATATACACATCTTCTTCACTTTGTGAATAGTTGATTGGCCGCAAAAAGCCAAAGTCTTGGTTAGGGACTTTTTCTAAAATGCCGCTCACTTGGAAGTAGCCTTGTTTTTCTTCTTGTGCCCGAATAACCGCAAAGGAAAGTTCTTTTTTGTTCATTTGGCTGTAACGAGGAACGTCCAGCTCTTTCGCCATTTCATAAATTTCTTTCAGCGTTTTTTCCTGCAGTTGGTCGTACGTTATAAATTTATCTTTTTCCACAGCTTCCCTCTTATCTATATTCTTCTTCCGAATCAATCATCTCGATGTCGGCTCCAAGCGCGACTAACTTATCCACAATATTGGCGTAGCCTCGTAAAATGTTCTCGACGCCTGTGACTTCTGTTGTTCCTTCCGCCATCAAGCCCGCGGTTACTAAACAAGCGCCTGCTCGTAAATCACTGGCTTCTACTTCTGCGCCGGTCAATTTTTGGCCGCCGCGGATTAAAATGACATCACTCTCAACAGAAATATCGGCACCCATTCGGTTCAGCTCAGCGACGTGGCCAATTCGTTTGGGATAAATGGTATCGGTAATGGTTGATTCACCCTCGGCTAACAAAAGCAGCGGGGTAATCGGCTGCTGCAAATCGGTCGCAAATCCTGGGTAAGGTTGCGTTTTAATCGAAACCGGTTTTAACGGTCCGCCGTTATTACGCACACGTACGCTGTCTTCGCCGACTTCGAGGTCTAGGCCCATTTCATGCATTTTTGCCACAAGGCCGTCGATATGTTCGACAATGACATTTTCAACAAGGACATCTTCTCCCATTGCTGCTGCAATCGATAAATAAGTACCTGCTTCAATCCGGTCAGGAATCACTGTATGCGTGACGCCATGGAGTTCTTCTACACCTTTAATTCTCAGGGTATCGGTTCCGGCTCCGCGGATTTCAGCACCCATTTTATTTAACAAAGTCGCCACATCAATAATCTCCGGTTCCCTTGCCGCATTTTCAATAATGGTTATGCCTTTAGCTTTAGTTGCGGCCAACATAACGTTTATCGTAGCGCCAATTGAAACCACATCAAAATAGATAGTTGTACCCGTTAGTGAGTCGCCTGGGGTTTTGAAATGCATCGCCCCCATTTGATTTTCAACTTCTGCGCCCAATGCACGGAAGCCTTTCAGATGCTGATCAATCGGGCGTGGACCTAAATCACAGCCTCCTGGTAAACCAACAACCCCTTCACCAAATTTGGCAAGCAAGGCGCCCATAAAGTAGTAAGAAGCCCGCAAACTATTGATTTTACCGCTTGGCATCGGAATAGAAGCCATCTCGGTTGGATCAATATGCAAGGTCGTCCCATCAAAATCGGTATGTACCTTCATCTCTTCTAAAATTTCCAGCAAAGAGTGCACATCTTTAATATTTGGAACCCCTTCTAAAGTAACGGGTGAGTCCGCCAGAATGGCAGCAGGGATAAGCGCAACGGTACTATTTTTAGCGCCTGAAACCGTCACGTCACCGTTTAGTTTCTTGCCGCCGTTTATAATTAATTTTTTCATTCTCAATTATCGTCCTTTTGTTTAATGTAATTTTGTATACTCGGATTTTGAGTAAAATTTGAAGTGTTTTATTTGTGTGTCGTATCGTTGTGAAATATGTGCGAATGCGTGAAGTAAATGGCACTTATCAAGTATATGATAAATTAGCAATAAATTCTACCTATTTACAAATGAAATCGCTTCAAAACAGTATTTGATAAGAATAAGTCTTCTAAATATACATGGTGTGATACATTCATCACGACTTTTGTACTTCTAAACCGATTAACCGAGTAAATAAACCTTTTTAACAGCAGCAAACATAAAAACTGAGTGTTCTTGACAGGAAGACTCCCCTATCAAAAACACTCAGTCATTGTTCTTAAACACTTATTGTTTTCTTTCATAATCTTCCAATTCATCCGTTGTCAATTCATGATCGACTCTTGGGTATTCGCCCATGGATTCGACTTTTTGTTCAGTGACTGGGTCTCTCACTCCATCTGGCCCCACGGTATTGGGCTGCGTGTTTGCATAGTTTTCGTTCTGTTCATTGAGCATCACTACCACTTCGCCCCGTTCAATCTTGTCTTTGTACTCATTGAGCGGATTTACCGTTTCATAATCAGGCTCACTCATCGTGAACGCTTCTTTGATTGAATCCCAAAAAGACTTCTCTTCCTCATCAGACTGATCGAATTCGGCATCGGCCGAGGTGATGTTTTCTCGTACATTCGAGTCGACCCGATTTCTTGTTTCTTCGTTTGCGATAATTTTAATTTCATCCCGTGCATACCCTTCAATGCGCAAACGATCGACTGCACGCAACGCTTCTTCTACAGTCGGATAGACCCCTTCTACTTTATTATTCATCCTGTTTCCTCCTTCTCGAAGCTAAACTGTTTCATTAAAAGTATAACGGTTTCTTTTAAAATCTAAAAGAAGAACGCTTTAGTTGGATAGGAACAAAAAAACAGGCGATAATCTTTCGATTACCCACCTGTTTTTCTTTTTGTATAGAATTAAGCTTTCCCGGATGAACCGAGTGTACGCATTGAGCGTTTGGTTGCTTCTGTAATATTTTCTTTTCCCGGCCCAATGATTTTGCGTGGGTCATACACGTTGTTGTCATTTGCGAGGACTTCGCGTGTACGTTTTGCCCATACTTGTTGCAGTTCTGTGTTGATGTTCATTTTTGAATGGCCATACTCAATGGCTTTTTTGATTTGATGATCTGGAATCCCTGATCCACCGTGTAAAACGAGTGGCGTTTGTGTTAATTCAGAAATTTCTTTCATTTCATCAAACCCTAATTTCGGCTCGCCAGCGTATGTACCGTGGACAGAGCCTAAAGCTGCTGCTAAAGCATCAATGCCTGCTTCATCGACCATCCGTTTACATTCTTCTGGGTCTGCATAAATCACGTTACCGATGACGCCATCTTCTTCTCCACCGACCGTACCGACTTCCGCTTCCACGGAAACACCACGTTCATGTGCATATTCCACGACTTTTTTCGTGTTTTCGATGTTCTCGTCAATTGGCAGAGCTGAGTTATCAATCATCACTGAAGAATAACCCGCATCAATCGCATCTTTTACAGATTCAAAAGATGAACCGTGGTCTAAGTGTAATGCGACTGGCACAGTGATATCCATTGTTTCTAACAAGGCATTAACCATTGCGACTACAACTGGCGCGCCACCCATGTATTTTGTAGCTCCTTCAGAAGCCCCTAAAATAACTGGTGAATTCTCTTCTTGTGCCGCTTGCAAAATCGCTTGTGTCCATTCCAAGTTGTTAATGTTGAATTGACCTACCGCATACTTTTCATCCAACGCTTTGTTTAACATGTCCGTCATACTAACTAAACGACTCATATAAAGCCTCCTAATATTTATTCTATTCTTACCGTTTTCATTATACCAAAGATTTCAAAAGAATTGTATGATAAGGATAAATTTCACAGAATAAACGGTGAATCTATTGTGAGTCAATCATACTTTCGATAAAGGCTTTAAATAACGGATGTGGGCGGTTCGGTCTAGAGATAAATTCCGGATGGTACTGAACACCGACAAAAAAGGGATGATCAGGCAGCTCGATAGATTCAACCACGCGGCCATCTGGGGATAAACCAGATAAAACTAAACCATTTTCTTCCAGCTGCTCAAAGTACTCTTCATTCACTTCATAACGGTTTCGATGACGCTCTTGGATGACGGATTGGTTACCGTAAATTTCAGCGATTCGTGACCCTGCTTTTAATTGACTGTCATACAGTCCTAAACGCAATGTTCCGCCAATATCTTCAACGCCTCTTTGATCGGGATGCAAATCGATAATTTTATCGGCCAGGTCATTATGGTGTTCGGTCGACCCCGCATCTTCTAAGCCCATAACATGTTGAGCATATTCAACCACAGCTAATTGCATACCTAATTGGATGCCTAAGAAAGGGATTTTGTTTTCACGGGCATATTGTGTCGCATGGATTTTCCCTTGAATGCCTCGTGTGCCAAAGCCGCCCGGAACAAGAATTCCGGCCACATCGCCTAACTCTTCTGTTATATTTTCTGGTGTAAGCAGTTCAGAGTCCACCCATTTTATTTCCACATCGGTGTCAAAAGGGAACCCGGCATGTTTTAAAGCTTCATGTACGGATAAATACGCGTCTGGCAATTCCACATATTTTCCGACAACGGCGACTGTAACTTGATGTTTGAGATTCAATACACGGTCCACTAAAGCTTTCCATTCTGACATATCCGCTTCTGGTGCTTCCAGATTCAATTTCTCTAAAACAATTTCATCCAGTCTTTGGCGCTTCAAGGCTAAGGGAATAGAATATAAGGTTTCTTCATCCACCGATTGAATGACCGAGTCCACGTCCACATCAGTGAAAGCCGCAATTTTATGACGCGTCTCTTCATCTAATGGCTCTTCTGTACGAGTCACTAAAATATTGGGCTGAATCCCTAAGCCGCGCAGTTCTTTGACACTATGCTGGGTGGGTTTGGTTTTCATTTCAGAGGCCGCTTTTAAATAAGGAACCAGCGTGGCATGAATATACAGTACATTTTCAGCGCCCACTTCTGTTCGCATTTGACGCAGCGATTCTAAGAAAGGCAGAGATTCAATATCACCGACTGTACCACCGACTTCTGTGATGATAATATCGGAATGCGTCGTTTCCGCTGCGCGCATAATTTTATCTTTAATGGTGTCTGTAATATGTGGAATGACTTGAACCGTTGCACCCAAATAATCGCCGCGCCGCTCTTTATTGATGACTTCTGAATAGACCATACCTGTTGTGACGTCTGAATATTGATTTAAATTAATATCAATAAATCGTTCATAATGGCCTAAGTCTAAATCAGCTTCCGTTCCGTCATCTGTCACATACACTTCCCCATGCTGGTACGGGCTCATTGTCCCTGGGTCCACGTTGATATATGGATCAAATTTCTGCATCGTTACGTTTAGCCCTCTGTTTTTTAATAAGCGTCCAAGTGAAGCGGCCACAATGCCTTTACCAATTGAAGAAACAACTCCACCCGTGACAAAGATATACTTCGTCATGTAATAGCCTCCTTATAATTTTTCAAATCGGTGCAATAAAAATAAGAAGCTCTCTATCCCATAAGTTTTCACTAGAATAGAGAGCTGTTTAATTCATTTTCTGACTGAAAATCTGCAAAATCAGATTTTCAAGTGCCCATTCAATATGTTACTGCTTTTTTGTGAAATGTCAAGCCGGTTTTAGATGGTTTTTTTAGAATTCGTCGTCGTCCATCTCTTCATCCAGCAAGTCCTCATCATCTACGATAGCCAAATCATCTAACTCAGCATCGTCTAGTCCTTCATTGTCTATATCATCCACATCATCTTGGAAATCATCCAAGTTTTCAACGGTCCCATCGCCATCAATATCGACAAATGTCTCATCTGAAGGTTCGGCATCCTCTTCTTCTTCATCCAATTCATCTTCGAATTCTTTTTCTAAAGAAGCATCCTCGTATTCGTCAAAACCGTCGGGACTAATCGATGGAATAATATCGGCTTCGTCGTTTTCATGTGTTAACACTTCGTTGATGGAGTCCACTGGGTACCAGTTACGCAAGCCCCAAGTATTTTCACCTAAAGAAATAAACTCGCCATCGACATTCATATCTGTATAGAACTGAACCATCCGACGTTCCATTTCTTTTTCATCCATTCCAATAAAACCAGCGACCTCTTGAACAATGTCATTAAAGTCCATGACTTCGCCTTTTTCTTCAAGCACTGCTTTTGCGACACGAATCATTGAGACTTCTTCTTTTCGTTCGCCTTCAAATTGTCTTAATTTCAATGTATTCACCCTTTAATTTATTGTGCATGACTAGCCAACAATAACTTATTTATTTTACTCTACTAGGTCGTAAAAATCAACCGTATTTGGTAAGTTCCCAGTGGAGCACCTTCCATATGAATTGCATAGTCCACTTCCACCTCTCCAGCAAAAGGCTGCTGAGTTGTGCTGATACTTAATCGGTCCGTTTTGACCATCAGCTGCAAAATGCCTTGCGGGGTTGGATAAGTCGTCAGCGTCTCTTCGTCGTTATCAAAAACAAGACGGGTTTTGTTTTCCCCATGGCGGGTCAGACTGACTACGCCATCTGCATCGATTTTTATCAGTGTGGCGATTTCATCTGTATCTTTTTTAGCTTTGGATTCGGTGTAGCGAATATAGTAATTGCCATTTAATTGAACGATCCGACCCATTTCATCAAAGGAGTGTTTGAATACTTCCCCTTCTTGCACTATCGTCGTTTCAAGAATTACTCTTGCGGGTAGACCACTTGTTAATTTATCCGTCATTTCTTCGAGTCTCCTCCCAGTTTTACTTCCTCTCCTATTCTAGCATAAAATCCGCGGCTGCGTCGTTTGAAAATCGTTATTTTATAGGATTCTCCTGAAAATTTTGATACAATACGAAGGTAGAGAAACGATGAGGAGATACGACATGATGAAACAAACGAAACCCCTTCGATTTAACGACGGCAGCTTTGCTGTGTATGATTCTAAAACCATGCCCTACGGTAACCACCAGCATATGGCTCATTTTGCGCTGACCGACGCACTGATTACGTATGCGGGTGAAAACAATCAGCCGCTGTTACATTTTTGGCAGACGAGTCCGTTGGCGATTTTAGGCATGATGGATACTAAAATTGGCCATTTTGACAAAGGACTTAAAGTGCTTGAAATGTACGAACACGAGGTGGTCGTGCGCAATTCGGGCGGACTTGGTGTGATTAGCGACCCCGGGGTATTGAATGTATCGCTGATTTATCCCACGGGCCAAGAGCGCTTATCGATTGATGACGGCTATCAATTCATGCTGGATTTTATCCGCGCCTCTTTTGCTGACTTTTCTCATGAAATTGAAGCTTATGAAATCTCCAATTCCTATTGCTTTGGGGATTATGACTTAAGTATTGAAGGTCGAAAAATTGCCGGAA
>JBHWQC010000080.1:0-5813 GCA_043425375.1 Atopostipes sp. | reverse complement strand
ACCTCAATGACTTTGATATCCATGTCTCTCGTTTTTAATAGGTTAAGGAGATTATAAGTAACCCCTCCCCCTCCAATGATTAAAGTAGACGTGATTTTTTCTTCTTTGTATCCTGCTTTTTGATAGAAGCGGCTTAAATCTTCCTGAGAACCTGTAACGTAAAGGTGGTCTCCTCTTTTAAGCACCGTATCCCCACTAGGGATTGTTGTTTGGTAATTGCGTGTTAATACACAAATTAATACATCGCCAAAATTTTCTCTGAATTGAATCAAGGGCATATTGATTAATGGGCTATCCTCATTTATCACCAGTTCGACCATGTTTACACGACCTCGTTCAAATTGCTCAATCCTTAAAGATGCCGGATATTCAAGAATGCGCGAAATATGTTTGGCCGCTTCCAGTTCAGGATTGATCACTATATTAATTCCTAAGCTTTGCCGAACAAATTCGATATGATTTGTATATTTCGGATTTCTTACCCTTGCGATAGTATACTCGGCGCCTAGCTCTTTAGCTATGATGGCGCTGATGATATTTGTTTCATCTTCAGCTGTGACAGCTATAAAAATATCACAATTTTTTACACCGGCTTCTACTAAATTATCATAATCCGCCCCATCTCCCGCTAAGCCAGTGATATCTAGTTTGTTAATAATCTGTTCTAAGCGGCCTGCCTTTTTTTCAATTAAGACAATATTGTTATCTTCCCTTACTAATTCCTGTGCGATTGTTTCTCCTACTTTTCCTCCACCTGCTATTACGATTTCCACTTGAACGGTCACCGTCCTCTTCTGTTTATGAAATTAGTTCTATAATATCAAAAATAAACAATCTTGTAATTAAAATAAACACTTTATTTTTTATATTTCATTCTATCCAAATATGGTTGCCGCTCAAAGAATAACAGTGTTTTTAATGATAATAAAAACTCTTTGTAGTATATTGATGTATATAAACACTGATTTAGAATTTCAGATAGAATGATGAGTGGTGAATCATGAATAAATTTATAAAAAAACTATCCGTTCCTCAAATTATTGTTGGTGCTTATGCCTCTCTGATATTAATTGGAACCATTTTATTAGCTTTACCGATGTCTTCTGTCCAACGTATATGGACACCTTTTTTTGATGCCTTTTTTTCTTCCACTTCGGCTGTTACCGTGACGGGAGTGACTATCTTTGAAACAGCTACTTATTGGAGTTATTTTGGAAAAACTGTTTTACTTCTTTTAATTGAAATAGGTGGCTTAGGGTTTATGTCGATTTGGTTTCTTTTTTATCAGAATCTGATAGGTTCTCCTAACTTAAAATCACGCATGGTGATGACAGAATCCTTTGAACTCTCATCTAGTGAAAATGTACTAGACCAGGTTTGGACTATTTTAGGTTTTTCATTGATTGCTCAAGCAATTGGGGCACTCCTACTTGCTTTCGCTTTCATCCCTGATTATGGTTTCTTTGAAGGCCTTTATTTCTCAGTTTTTCATAGTGTTTCTGCTTTTACCAATGGAGGGCTTGATTTATTTACAAATAGTTTAATCAATTTTCAAACAGATCCTTATGTTTTAATTGTAATGATGCTGCTTATTGTTGTAGGCGGTTTAGGGTTTATCGTATGGATTGACCTGCTGAATTACCGTCAAACAAAAAAACTAAGCGTTTATACAAAGATAGTTTTAATTACTACTGCATCTTTATGGGTTTTTGGGACGCTATTTTTTTGGCTAAGTGAGAGAAAAACAGGAACTTTTGATCATTTATCCTACGGCGAACAATTTCTTAACTATTTACTGCTTTCGGTTACCGTTCGGTCCTCAGGTTTCACAAATATTGACTTTACCCATTTGAGTCCCAGTAGCCTCATCCTCGCTCAATGTTTAATTTTTATCGGAGCTTCTTCTGGTTCAACAGGGGGCGGGATTAAAGTCTCTACTTTCGCTGTATTGCTGATTACAATTATTCGTTTTTTTCAAGGTAAAAAATCTATAGTTTTTAATCGTACTTTAACAACGAAAACCGTTCAACGTGCATTTTTCATTTTTACAGTGGGTGTATTTTTTATAACAGCTGGTACTTTTGCACTCTCATTAACCGAAAATTTGCAAGAGGGATTAGGGATTGAATACCTTTTTACAGAAGTTGTTTCCGCTTTAGGAGCTGTTGGGCTCTCAATGGGCTTAACACCCCATTTATCTATAGCCGGGCAAGTAATTATCATTATACTTATGTTAATAGGGCGAGTCGGTGTATTAACTTTCTTATGGTCAATCATTGGGGATAAGAGAGAGAGCCGAATTAATTATCCAGAAATTAACTTGCTTGTTGGTTAATTTCTAAATATTTCAGGAGGAAATCGTATGAAAAATAATACTATAGGTATATTAGGTCTAGGGCTTTTTGGGACATCTGTTGCCCGTACTTTAGCTCAAAATACGGTGGATGTCATTGCCATGGATGTGAATATGGATCATGTAGAAGAAGTGGTCGATGACGTTGAAGTTGCCATCCAAGGGGACTTTACGAAAATGGACCAGCTAGCCGATGCTGGCTTTGGCGATTGCTCAGAAGTGGTGATTGCTTCTGCCGAGCGCTTGGAAAATTCAATTTTAGCGATATTAAATCTCCGCAAACTCGGAGTAGAAAACATTACCGCTAAAACAAAAAATAAAGATTATCGAGAAGTGCTCTTAAAAGTAGGAGCCACTCGGGTTATCTTGCCCGAAGTTGAGATGGGCGTGCAGGTGGCGAATATGCTGGCTAATCCTACGGTACACGAGCTGATGTCTTTAGATAATCAGTACAACATTATCGAATTTCCGGCGAATAATCATTGGTTAGGGAAAAGCATTATGGACATTGATTTTCGTAATCAGTACGATACAAACATTATTGCGATTCAACCCGCCAACTCGGTCGACTTTACGATTGAATTTAAACCGTCTTACATCGTAACAGAAGGCGATCTATTTATTGGAGTGACGACGGACAAAGGCCGCCAAAAGCTTCTCAATGCGTAATTGGCCAATAGAGTCTTACAACGAGTCTAAAATTTTTTAGGCTTGTTTTTTGTTTGACTTTTTGTTAAAAGAGGTATATTATTCTCTGAGTTTCAATAGAACATAAAGAAAATAAGGTGTTATCTATGTCAAAATTATTAAATAAATTATCGATTCCACAAATTATTATGCTCGCTTATGCGACCTTGATTTTGACAGGCGGTCTTTTACTCAGTTTGCCCTTCTCTTCTGCGGATGGCATTTGGACGCCTTTTATTGATGCCCTCTTTACGGCAACATCTGCGACAGCTGTGACCGGTCAAGTGACATTAAATACGGCTGCCCACTGGAATTATATCGGGAAAACCATCCTTCTTTCTCTGATTGAGATTGGTGGGTTGGGGTTTATGACGATTTGGGTAATTTTTTACAACTATCTTGTTGGACGTCCTAATTTAAAACAGCGACAAGTTGTTTTGGAATCTTTGTCTTTAAGCGGCGGGGATCAACTCGAAGTGCAAATAAGTTCCATCCTAAAAATCGCTTTTTCTATTCAATTAATCGGGGCTCTGTTACTATCTATCGTTTTTATTCCAGATTATGGGCTTGGCGAAGGCATTTATTTTTCTATTTTTCACAGTATTTCGGCTTTTTGTAACGCTGGTTTTGATATTATTGGCGATAGTCTCATTGGTTATCAAGACAATGCTTATATTCTCTTAGTGATTGCCGGCTTAATTATGTCTGGCGGGTTAGGTTTCATTGTTTGGGAAGACTTGCTCTCCTTTCCTAAAAACCGAAAACTGAGAAATTATTCGAAAATTGTTTTAACGACGACCGTCTCTTTGTGGATTTTAGGGATGCTTCTCTTCTGGAGTATGGAAAGTGGCAATGGGACGTTTGATCATTTGTCTTTTGGCGACCGTCTGGCTAATTTCTTTTTCTTATCCGTCACTCCTCGTACAGCTGGTTATGTCAATATTGATTATGCTGCTCTTAGCCTTGGCAGCATTTTTCTGACCATTCTCTTTATGTTTATCGGCGCTTCCTCGGCTTCTACCGGCGGAGGCATCAAAGTGACCACACTCGTTGTCATGTTGATCGTTATCTACCACTCCATCCGCAATGAGCAGCCACGTCTTTTTCATCGTGGCATTTCAAGCGACACCATTCGACGAGCCTTCTTTATTTTTGGCTCTGCCATTTTGATTGCAGGTGCTGCGTCCTTTGTCCTGTTAAATACTGAAACGATTCCGGAAGATTTTGGTATTGAATATATTCTAATTGAAGTGTTCTCTTGTTTAGGCACTGTTGGTTTGACCATGGGCTTGACGCCTCAATTAACGATGATTGGAAAAATGATCTTAATTTTGTTGATGCTGATTGGACGCGTAGGTGTGATTACTTTCTTATGGTCTTTTACCAAAAAACACCACGAGTCCCGTGTTCATTATGTTGATATGAATATTCTTGTTGGGTAAGGCCAACGATTAATTAAAAGAAAAGAAGGGGTATTGATGAAATCATCCACAACAATAGGTATTCTTGGTCTCGGTTTATTTGGGACATCCGTCGCCCGTACGCTTTCAAAAAACAATGTTGATGTCTTGGTTATGGATAAAAATATGGATCATCTAGAAGAAGTGATTGAGGAAGTGGCTGTCGGTGTCCAAGGGGATTTTACCCGCCTGGATCAATTGGCCGATGCTGGTTTTGGGGACTGTGACGAAGTGGTCATTGCCTCCGCTGAGAAATTAGAGGAATCTATTTTAGCGATATTAAATTTACGAAAACTGGGTGTGCCAAAAATCACGGTAAAATCAAAAAACACGGATTATCAAGAAGTGCTTTTAAAGGTAGGGGCTACCCGAGTGATACTACCCGAAGTAGAAATGGGCCAACAAGTGGCCATGATGCTCGCCAATCCGACAGTGCATGAATTAATGAAATTAGACAGTCACTACAACATCATTGAGTTTCCAGCAAAGTCTTCGTGGATAAACAAACAAATCGCCCATGTCGATTTTCGCAAACACTATGATTTAAATATTATCGCCATTCAGCATGCCCATTCGACCGATTTCACGATTGAATTCGGCCCTGACTACTTGATTCAAGACGGTGATATCTTTATTGGGATCACAACTGATGACGGTGTGCAAAAATTAAAGTAAGGGTTTGTGCCTTTTAGTTGAGTTTATCTTGAATTCGTGATATATTTACTTCGAACTAAAGATAAAGGAGTTTATTCATGACAACTAGCACACAAAGCAAAACGAATATTGTAACAGAGGCAGTAAAATTAAATGCTCGAAATAGTGCACAACTTGCTACTTTTTACCAAGAGGCAATCGGCCTGACATTAATTAAAGAAGAAACAGATTTATACTACTGGTTAGGGACACCGGATCAAAAAGTATTGCTTGAAATTGAACAGACAGATGTCGCTCCAAATCAAGAAACAACTGGTTTGTATCATTTAGCTTTGCTGTTACCGACTTATGAAGATTTAGGCACTGTCCTCCGCCATTTAATTGTAGGCCAATACTCCATCACTGGCGCAAGCGACCATGGGTATTCAAATGCGATTTACCTGGATGACCCTGAAGGAAATGGCATTGAAATCTATTGGGACAAGGACGTTTCAGAGTGGGA
The DNA here is from genome assembly GCA_043425375.1 of Atopostipes sp. Classification (GTDB taxonomy): domain Bacteria; phylum Bacillota; class Bacilli; order Lactobacillales; family Carnobacteriaceae_A; genus Atopostipes. Next base: position 157 of record JBHWQC010000080.1, on the reverse strand, counting down.
CATTTTAGAAGATGGCTCAATTGCTGGCATTACGGAGCCGATGGATGCGGATGCCGCATTAGAAGCCGCGCGCACTTCATTTGAAGGCATGCCCAACGGGACGACGATGGGGCATGTGCATTTACATGTGGATGAATTAGAAAACTCTCTAGACTTT
>JBHWQC010000079.1:0-47732 GCA_043425375.1 Atopostipes sp. | reverse complement strand
GGTGTGAGGAGCGTGGCCGCATTGCTTTTCAAGGAATGTCTGACGGCCAGTAAACTCGCGCCCACCGTTGACAAGAAAGCGGCGATAAAGGCAAAGACCGTGTAGCGCGGATATTGCTGCACCACCATATCGGGCAGATTATACAAGGAAGAATACGCATCATAAATGAGCGGCGGGATAATCGCATAACCTGTCAAGATGCCAAGAATGGCTCCGGCGGCCGTCGCTAAAATCGCATAGGTAATAAACTTAATGAGAATCTGGCCATTTCCATACCCCATGGCTTTCATAATTCCGATATACTCCCGCTCTTCATCCACCATACGTGTCATCGTGGTAAAGGAGATAAAAATCGCAATCAAGAAAAAGAGACCAGGGAAGACAACGGCAATAATCGATAAGCGATCCGCGTTGTCTTTGTATTCCGTGTAGCCGATATTATCGGAGCGGTCAAATAAATAATAAGCCGGTTCCGGAAGCTCCGCCAGATTTTCTTCCGCCTCTGCTAAGTCCGCACGGCCTTCTTCTAAATCTGCTAAAGCCGTTGCTTGCTCCTCTTCAAAGGTGGCTAAGCCTTCTTCATATTCCGCTTCGGCTTCAGTTAACTGCGCCTCGGCATCCGCCAGTTCATCTCGCGCACTAGCCGTTTCTTCCGCCAAGGTCTCCCGGGCCGTTTCAATTTCGGCATACCCCGCATTCGCTTGGGCCAGACCTTCATCAATTTGAACAATCCCCGCATCGATTTGACTGAGGCCGTCTTGGATTTGCGCTCGCCCCGCTTCAAGTTGCTGGGCCTGGGCATTTAAGGCATCCAATTGCCCTTGTAAGTCATTTCTTTGTGAAAGAAGGGCTTGTTCTTCTGCTTGAAAAGAGGCGCTGACTTCCTGTCGTCGTTCAGCTAAAGCGGCTAAACCTGCTTGGATTTCCGCGAGTTGTCCTTCTAATTCAGTTTGCGCCGACTCCGGCAGTTCTGCTTGCTCCAACGCTTGAGAAAGTTCGGATTGTGCCGCAAGCAACTCCGCTTCTTGGGCCTCGATTTGGGCTAAACCCGCTTCAATAGAGCCGCGATTATTCTCCATCTCTGCTAAGCCGGTCTCTACTTGACGGATACCTTCTTGGAGTTGTGCACGTCCAGCAGGCAATTCAGCCGCAGCAGCCTCTAAATTCGCCAATTCCGTTTCTAAAGTGCTTCTTTGTTGCACAAGCTCCGCTCTTTGGGTTTCTAACTCTTGAATCGTCTGCGTGAGTTCTTGTTCATTGGCGTTTATTTCTTGTTCGGCAGCAGTGGTTTGCTCTTCCAGTTCCGCAAGGCCTGCTTCATAGTCCTGCCAGCCTTGGTCCATGTCTGCCCGCGCCTCTTCTAGTTCCGCTTCGGCATCGGCTAATTCTTGCTCGCCGGCTGCTATCTCCGCCCAGCCTTCATCGATCTCCTCTTGGATTTCATTTTCTATCTGGGTGGCTCGCCGGGCTTCCATTTCACCTAACAGGGATTCGAGTTCTGCTTCAGAATTTTGAAGCACGGTTTGGTATTCCTCGCTGTAGGCTTCTAAATTGTCCGCCTCGTCAATGGTGAGGTAGACTTCGGAGGTAAGGTCAGTGTCATAATCTTCTTCTAACACCACACCAAAACCGCCGAGTGAGCCGCTCCCGAGGGTGGTCGTCCCGCGCGATTGCCGTTCAATGTACAAGGGGCTTTTCACAAATCCCACGACCTCAAATGCTTCGCTTCGCAAATGGTCTTCTGGATTGCCGCCATCGTCGCCAGTTTGCAGAGAGATCGTGTCGCCAATTTCAATTTCGGGGAGGAAATCTTCGAAATGATCTAAGGCAACTTCACCAGGATTTTCCGGTAACCGTCCTTCCATCACTGTGTATTGATTAATTTCTTGGCCGTTTTCAGCATCGTAGCTAAAGAGACGGATAGACTCCGGAGCTTCGTTGACTAAAAAGTCCTGGGCGTAGTGGCTCTGAAGCGTCACCCCCTCGACGGCTTCCAATTCTTCGATGTCTTCATCTGTTAAACCAAAAGTAGAAAGCACCCGAAAGTCCATCAAGTTTTGTTCGGTAAAATATTGGTCCGCAGTATTGATCATATTGGGACTGGTCGCACTAATCCCTACATAAAAACCCACACCGAGTAAAATAATGACAAGAATGGCCAGAAAACGGGTGATTGAGCGTCGAATCTCTCGAAAAGTATCTTTCCAAATCGCTGAATATCGCATGTTACTTCTCCTTTCTTTGTAAAGCATTTCCGGGCTTTACCATTCGATATCCGCCACTGGTACAGGATTTTCATTCACTTCACTAGATTTGACTTTTGCATCGCCAATCTCAATCACACGATCGGCCATCGGGGTGATGGCTTGGTTGTGGGTGATGACTAAAACAGTCGCATCGTATAAATCTTTGGACTCGCGCAACAATTTCAGCACTTGTTTCCCTGTTTCATAATCCAAAGCCCCAGTCGGCTCGTCACACAAGAGAAGCTTTGGTTTCTTGACCAAGGCTCGCGCGATCGCCACCCGTTGCTGTTCGCCTCCTGATAATTGGGCCGGGAAGTTATCGGCGCGGTGACTGAGCCCAACGGATTCAATCACTTCTGCTGCATCCAAGGCATTGTCCGATAACTCAGCCGCCATTTCTACATTTTCAAGCGCGGTTAGATTGGGAATCAAGTTGTAGTTTTGGAAAATAAAACCAATATCTTCGCGGCGGTAAATGGTAAGTTGTTTTTCGTCAAAGCGGGCAATATCCGTTCCATCGATTAAAATTTCGCCTTCATCGGGTGAATCCATGCCTCCGAGGATATGAAGAAGGGTTGATTTTCCGGCTCCACTTGGACCAACGATTACGGTGAATTCTTTTTTTTGAATGGAAAAGTTCATTTTATCGTTCGCCTTCACCGTGGCGGCGCCTTTTCCGTAAAATTTCGATTCATTAATGACTTCTATATAGGCCATATCTGGCTCTCCTTTCTTGGACTTTTCTGCACGAGTGATTGCAAAAAGGTACGTTAGCTATTATAATCGACATAGTGTCTGAAAACAACCAACATTGTCGGAGAGTCTGTCTATTATCCAACAGATTTGATTAAAATGTCTAAAAAATGAGGGGGAGTTGGTAAAAAATGAAAGAAGAAAAGATGGACCGGCGGGTGAAATATACACTTAAAGCCTTGAAAGAAGCTATGGTTCAACTCTTACTTGAGCAGCATATTTCTAAAATTTCGGTGGTTTCTTTATGTAAGCTGGCGGATGTGAATCGCAGTACTTTCTATACCCATTTTCAAGATCCTTATGATTTGCTGCATTCCATTACAGAAGAAGTGCTGAGCGATACGAAAGTCTACTTACGCAATTTGAACCGTGAAGATGATCGTATTTCACTACAAGCTTTAGAAGATATTTTAGAGTATGTGAAAGAGAATACCCATGTCTTTCGGGCCTTGCTCAGTGACAATGGGGAGCCGGATATTCAACGCAAAATTATGCAGATGACAGAAATTGTCTCCGCTGCTGATTATAAAAACCTCGATGAACGAACAAAAGAGTACTACATTCTTTTTCAGATCAGCGGCTGCATCAGTATTCTTCACAAATGGCTAGAAGAGGGAACGCCAGAATCAGCGAAAGAAATGAGTTTCCTTATCTTGAAAGTCTTAGGAAAAGTTGCTTAAGTGCTATGGCTGCATTTCTTCCAGTAAATCTGTAAAAAAGTCGATAAAATTTTCGCGGTCAGCGTGAGTAAAAGGTTTCGGCCCTTTTGTGCGCTCGCCGTTTTTTCTTTTTAAGGCTCCGATATGACGACTTTGCAGCAATCGGTCAATATTTTGATCGGTGTATTCATAGCCGAGGTGATGCACCACTCGACAACCTTTAGGCAACAGTAAAGAAGCAAGGCCATAATCTTGCGTAATGACAATATCGTCTTTTTTTGCGAGCTGAACAATTTTAAAGTCCGCCATATCCGCGCCTCTTTCTACATAAACAATTTTGACAAAGTCTGGATAACTATCATTTGTGTAGTGAGAAATGCTTGAAACGATAACGACTTTCAGAGTATATTTTTCTGCTAATTGAATGACTTCCTGTTTCACAGGACTGGCATCCGCATCAATTAAAATTTTCATGGGTAAGCTCTTTTCTATAATCATTTTGTAAAAAGAAACAATCCCCATCATTATATAGAAAAAGATTCCTGAAAGAAAACAATGATAATCGGATGAGAATACGCTATAATGAGGAATAATTACTAAATGAGGAGCAAACACGATGAGCAATGTGATTTTAACTGGAGACCGTCCAACAGGGAAACTTCATCTGGGCCACTATGTAGGCTCACTTGAAAACCGTGTGAAACTGCAAGCAGATCCAAACAATGAGCTATTTATTATGATTGCCGACCAGCAGGCTTTAACCGACAACTGGGAAAATCCCAAAAAAGTCCAAGAGAGTGTACTGCAAGTGGGGCTGGACTATTTAGCCGTCGGTTTAGACCCAAGCCAGTCGACGTTATTTATCCAGTCGCAAATTCCGCAGCTGCCGGAACTGACGGTTTATTATTTAAACTTAGTGACGGTGGCCCGTCTGGAACGAAACCCGACTGTTAAAAGCGAAATCCAAGAAAAAGGCTTTGAGAAGAGCTTGCCGGCCGGATTTTTAGTCTATCCAGTCAGTCAAGCGGCCGATATTACCGCCTTTAATGCGACCCATGTGCCCGTCGGGGATGACCAAAAACCGATGCTCGAGCAGGCCCGTGAAATTGTCCGCGACTTTAACCGGATTTATCAAACCGATGCCTTGGTTGAGCCTGAAGTCATGCTGCCGCCAACAGGACGCGGCCGCTTAGTCGGCATTGACGGCAAAGGAAAGATGAGTAAATCGTTAAACAACGGTATTTATTTATCGGATTCGGCGGATGAAATTGAGAAGAAAGTCATGAAAATGTACACCGATCCGGACCATATTCGGGTGGAAGATCCAGGGAAAGTAGAAGGCAACGTTGTCTTTACTTACCTAGACATTTTCGACGACGACAAAGAAAAAGTAGCGGAACTGAAAGCCCATTACCAACGCGGCGGTTTAGGCGATGTGAAAATTAAGCGCTACTTAAACGAAGTCCTACAAGCCAAACTCGCACCCATTCGAGAGCGCCGGGAAGAATATGCAGCAGATCCTGGTTATGTGATGGAAATGCTCAAAGAAGGTAGCGAGAAAGCTGAGCGTGTCGCAGCGAAAACGCTGGCGGCTGCGAAAAAAGCGATGGGTATTGATTATTTTTAAAACAATCTAAAAAGAAGGGGAATGGATTCAAGATGGAAAGAATTACAAAAGAACATGTCATATTTGAGATGAACAAAGAAAACAAGCCGGTCTTGTCTGTCAACAGCGGCACAAGTGTCGTCTTTGAAACCCAAGACTGTTTCTCGGGCGAAGTCCAAACAGAAGCAGATACAATCAGCAGCATCGATTTTGCGAAAGTCAATCCAGCAACGGGACCACTTTTCGTCAACGATGCCCACATCGGCGACACCCTAAAAGTGACCATCAACCGCATTGACATTGAAGACAAAGGTGCCGTTCTTGCCGCACCGGGCCTGGGCATGTTTTCAGATGCGATCGAGCAAGAAGAAACAGCCATTGCCCAAGTCACTGAAGAAGCGACTTTGTATAAAGGCCATACGATTCCCCTTCGGAAAATGGTCGGGGTGATTGGCACCGCTCCAGCAGACGAAGGTGTAAATACCGGTACGCCAGGCGATCACGGCGGAAACTTAGATACGACTTTACTGGGTGAAGGAGCCATTTTATATTTACCGGTAAACGTTGAAGGGGCGTTGCTTGCGATGGGTGATATGCACTCGTCAATGGGTGACGGCGAAGTCATGGGTTCAGGTTTAGAAGTTGCGGGAGAAATTGAAGTCACGGTAGAAGTTCTGAAAGACAGCAATTTACCCCTCCCATTTGTCGAAACCGATGAGGTGTATGCCACTCTGGCTTCGCGTGAAACAATGGAAGCAGCCAGTCAAGTCGCTTTAAATAATATGTCAAAATTCATTACAGACACGACTGATTTAACGTTCAACCAAGCAGGAATGTTTCTATCTTTAGCCGGCGATTTGAAAGTGTCGCAAGTCGTTAATCCAAATAAAACCATGCGTGTGGAAGTACGAAAAGATATTTTAAATAATTAAATGCGAACGCAACCCCCTTCCGGCCCCTAAAGCCGGCAGGGGTTTTTTTACGGAAAATATGATAGGCTAAAGAGGCAGAAAGAAAGGTTGGATAAGAGGATGCAAGACCAAATTCGCATCAAAGGAATGCGTGAAAATAATTTAAAAAATATTGATTTAAACTTATCTAAAAATCAGCTGATCGTTTTTACCGGTGTTTCGGGTTCAGGAAAAACTTCAATAGTTTATGACACAATCGCCAATGAAAGCCAGCGCCAATGGACATCGGCCTACCCGTCTTACGTTCGAAACCAGATGCCGCTGTACGAGCGGCCGGAAATGGAGGCGATTGAAAATCTGACGCCGGTCATGGTGGTTGATCAAAAACCGCTTGTCGGCGGCAATCGCTCCACGGTGGCGACGATTACGGATATCGGGCCGCTGATTCGCCTGCTGTTTTCTCGGATAGCCGTACCATCTGCGGGCGAAGCGGCCGTTTATCGGCGCAACCATCCGGAGGGCAAGTGCCCGCACTGTCAAGGCTCCGGAGTCATTTCCGACTTAGTGGTCGAACGTCTTTTTGATCGAGAAAAGTCGCTTCGCGAAGGGGGCATCCAATTCTCCCAATTTGGCCCGACCACTTGGCAAGGCGCGATGTATTATTTAGGCTCAGGCCTTTTTGACTCGGATAAGCCGTTGAAAAATTATACGGAGGAAGAGTGGGACTTGCTTTTAAACGGCCCCGAAGAAGAGTATCGTTTTGACTACCATTTTAAGAAAACGGGCGGGACCCATGAAGAGATTTACGAAGGAGTGATTCCACGTTTTCGTCGTTTGTATATGGACCGCGATATTTCGAAGTTGAAACAAGGAGTTCAAGCGGAAGTTCAAGAGAAGGTCGACAGCCAAGTGTGCCCAACTTGTGAAGGGACCGGTTACTCACAAAAGGTGTTAGCGTCCAAAATTCAAGACAAAAGTATAGTGGATTATTTAGAAATGCAGATTGATCAGCTGGCTGAAGAAATCTCTAGCTTAGAGAGTTCTGAGGTCGGGGCCAGTATTTCAGCACAAATTATAGAAAGGTTAAACTATATTGTAGAGTTGAATCTTGGCTACCTTACGCTAAAGCGTGCGACCGATTCTTTATCTGGCGGGGAAGCCCAACGGTTGAAGCTGGTGAAGGCTTTAAATTCGTCTTTGAATAATATGACTTATATATTAGACGAGCCTTCCGTATCGATGCATCCGCGAGATGTCGACCGCTTAGGCGATTTACTTTTAGAATTGCGCGACCGTCACAATACAGTTTTGGTTGTTGAGCATAATCCAGCCATTATTGAGCGAGCCGATCAAGTAGTTGACGTTGGTCCAAAAGCTGGCAAACAGGGCGGCGAGATTCTCTTTCAAGGATCCGTCTCTGCGTTACTCCAACAAGACAGTTTAACCGCATTGATGTTAACTGAAAAGAAAGCAGTGAAAAAAGAGCCGCGACATTTCAGTGAGACTTACTCCATTAAACAGGCAGACTTATACAACCTGCAAAATCTTGACGTTGAGATTCCTAAAGAAGTCTTGACTGTTGTCACCGGCGTTGCCGGGGCTGGTAAATCCACTTTGATTAATCACGTATTCGCTGAGCAGTATTCTGATGTCGTGTTAGTGAATCAAAAACCGATTGGCAGGTCTTCTCGGTCCACCCCCGCCACATATACGGGTGTGATGGATATCATTCGTGAAGTATTTGGCGAAGCCAATGGGGTTGCGCCTGGCATGTTTTCGTTTAATTCGACCGGGGCTTGTCCGGTGTGTCAGGGGAAAGGCGAGCTGACGCCGGATGTGGCTTATGCGAATCCGGTGACGGTGGTGTGTGAGAATTGCCATGGGACGCGGTATAGTAAAGAGGCGCGGTCGTTTACGTATCAAGGAAAGAATATTGTAGAAGTGCTTGATTTGAGTGTGGATGAGGCGCTGGCATTCTTTGAAGAGACGTCACGCATTGTGAAGCGTTTGGAGAATTTGGCAGCAGTTGGGCTGGGGTATTTAACGCTGGGTCAGGCGACTTCATCCTTATCGGGCGGAGAAAATCAGCGGTTGAAATTGGCTTCTTACTTGCATGAGACGGGCAACACGTATATTTTTGATGAGCCGTCAGCCGGTTTGCATCCGCATGATGTCAAAGACTTACTTGCGATTTTTGAGGAAATGATTGAGGAAGGTAATACCGTGATTGTGGTGGAGCACAATTTAGAGATTATCTTAAAAGGAGACTGGTTGATTGACTTAGGGCCAGAAGGCGGAGAAGAGGGCGGTCAACTGCTGTTCGAAGGGACCCCACTCGATCTTCTAGCATTTAAAGGCCGCTCTTATACAAAAGAGTATCTTTTAAAATATCTTGATTAGCAGCTGATTAAAAAGCCTTTATGCTGTGCAGCATAAAGGCTTTTTTGAGCTCTTAATTTAATAAGGAAAGTTTTCGCTTCAGGCGAAAACCCTCAAAAGCATTCAAGTTCCTGGTAGCGAATTTTGATAAAAATTCCTGCGGCTACGAAAATAGAGTTTGGTGACCGCTGGAAGCTCCACCGGTCATGAAAATAAAATTTGGTGGCCGCAGGAAGCTCCATCGGACATGAAAGTAGATTTTGATGTCCGGTAACAGGTTATTTAAAATCAAATTGAGAAGAAATTGTCGAATAGGGAAGTTTGCGATTGGCATAATAGCTATATCTACCTTGCTTAACCAAATTAAAGTACTTCTTTAGAACTAATTTCAAATATCCCTTAGAAGCTTGTCCATCGAAGAAGCTGAGTAAGTCTCTTATTTTTAACTTTTTATCAAAATTCAACACCCCGTACTCACAAATCGTCCTCACCATCGCCTCATCGCGGAGCTCGACATGCCCACATCCGCAAGTCACGAATTTCTTTGAGATGACTATTTCTGCTCCCTCGCATTTTGCGCACAGAATCCCTTTCTTAAGCTCAGCCAGTTCTTTGGGTGAAATGGGCGTGGCTTTGTAAGGATTTTCGGTTTCAAAATCTTTCAAATGTGCAACTACTCGATCGATATCCATTTGCGGGTGTCCCCCACGGTCTTCTTCTTCACACACCCATTGAATAAATCCACGCAGTTGATTGCGCTGCAAGATATGAATATCGTCTATCGGCGGAGAAATCTCGATTGGGTTGTCTTCACCAATAAAAATTAAAGCGCCTTGAACATTGGCCTGATAAACTTTCAGCTGAATAAGCTCTCACAGATTCTTTGTCGCTTTTCTTGTTTGGTAAATGGCATTACCGCTAATTTCTCGATGGTTCAATTTAGAAAGGCCGTTGTCATATTGAAACAAGCCATTGTAATGTTTAATTTCTAACGCATAGCTTCCCGATCGAGTCACCAACAATAAATCCGCTTCAAATGCCCCATAATAATCCAGCCATAAATTCGACAGCACACGCCAATGCTTTCGGCCAAACTTTTCGATATAGTCCAAAACAACCTGTTCGCCCTCCGCCCCTTTCTTCAAACGTGCCAATTCATTGAGCACATCACGATCGGCAAACTCCCTTCTTCTGATCACAATCTCTAACAAATCACATTTCGTCGGCTCAGTCGTCATTTTCTAAAAACCCCCTTATATATATAATTACCCAAAAATTCGTAATTCCGCGAAACAAAATAAAAAACTTTCGAGTAATCAATGGATTAAGGGTATAATGAACCAAACGACCCCGATTCAGACAGATGCGGGACGTATACTATTAGCGAGGGGGCAGGTGGAATGAGTGAGGAACATGAAATTGTCCAGCGTGTCTATGCCGCAAAAGGCGACATGGAGGCAGCGGATGGCTTCATTTCAGATTATTTACCTTTTATTAAAGCACAAGTATCCAAAGTGATGAAACGGCCGGTTAATACCAGCCAGGATGATGAATACAGTATCGGGATGATTGCGTTTCACGAAGCCATTAACGGCTATTCAAAAACGCGAGGCAGCTTTTTAAATTATGCCTCTCTTCTTATCCGCAACAGGCTGATTGATTTTTGGCGTAAAATGGACCGGCACAATCAAGTCATTTCTCTTCAAACACAAACATCTACCTCTGAAGACGACGCCACGATGGAGGATTTTATTGCAGACGACAGCGACCAAGCCCAAGAGATGGCTATTCGCGAAGCGACAAAAGAGGAAATTATGGAATTAAGCCAGCAAATGGAAGAGTTTGGCGTGTCCTTAACGGATGTGGCGGAGAGCAGCCCCAAGCAGGAGCGGACCTTGGAAGCTTGCCAGCAAGTGGCAGCTTTTGCGGCAAGCGAGCCAGCTTTGATGGAGAATTTTTTGCGGACAAAACGGCTGCCGATGAAAGAGTTAGTGGAGAGGACGCAGGTGCCGCGAAAGACAATTGAGCGGCATCGGAAATATATCGTGGCTTTATTATTGATTTATTCAAATGGCTATGAAGTGATTCGCGGCCATTTAGTTGAAGTGATGAAAGGAGTGACCGCACAATGAACTACTTAGTAATGGAAACTCATACGAGTTATGCGGTCCTGTTAGATGAAGAAGGGCGTTTTGTGAAAAGTGCCAATCTCAATTACGAAATCGGTCAAACTGTTCAAAATCCAGTATTGATGCGCGATACGCCGCTTGAAAAAGTGAAAGAAAAACGAAAAATGCCGACCAAGTTGATTTCAGCACTGGTGGCCATCGCCGCAATGGCGGCCTTATTCTTTGGTTTTAATTTCTACCAAAATAACTATACGGCGTACTCGTCGATTTTCATGGCGATCAATCCGGAAGTGGAAATGGTCTTGAATCGAAATGGAGAGGTACTTGAAGTCAATGGGGTAAACGAAGATGGGCAGGCCCTGGTGGAAAATTACGAGCCGGCTAGCGAGGACAAAGTGGAAGTCGCCAATGAACTGGTCGACCGGGCGATTGATATGGGCTTTTTATCTGAAGGCGGGCGCGTGTCGATTGCGATTGATACGCCGAACCAAGCGCTTTTTGAGCAATATGGCGTGGAGCTGCGGCAAGAATTGGACGGGCGAATTTCGATTACGATTGAAATTACCGATATTGACAGCCAAACACCGGTGGAAGAACCAGCCCCCGTTCCGGAATCAGAACCCGAACCAGCACCCGAACCAGAACCAGCACCCGAACCCGAACCGGAGCCTGGACCCGAGCCGGCCCCCGAACCTGCACAACCGCAAATGCTTTCTTTGGCAGAGGCGAAGCAAATTGCCTTTAATCATGCAGGTGTCGATGGCTCTCAAGCGGTGTTTGACGAAGAAGAGGTGGAAACGGATGATGGGCTTACCTATTATAATTTGGAATTTGAAATTGGTGAAAATGAATATGATTATGAAATCAATGCCTATACAGGAGCGATTATTGATTTTGACCACGATATAGACGATTAGTGAGGTGATTAGCATGAAAAAAAGTACTAGAAACGTTTGGAGCCTCTTATTCGTCAGCCTAGCTCTCCTTTTAACGGGCTGTGCCAATACGAATGAGAGAAGTCCTTCATCCAATCAAGTAGAACCTGGGGATGAAGCAATTTTAAATACCGGGACCTTATATTTGATGGTGAACCCTGAAATCGCACTAGATTATGATGAGGCGGGCTTAATCACAAATGTCCGAGGAATGAATTCCGATGGCGAAGCAGTCATTGAAGACTATGCGGATTATATTGGTAAAGAAAGTGAGGTTGTTTTAGAAGAGCTCATTTTACGCATTGGCAAAGCCGGCTATTTTGTGGAAGAAATCGAAGGCGAGTCGAAACAGATTGTGATTGAACTCGAAGCGGGGTCTGCCTTGCCGGGGGACAATTTCTTACAAGAAATGGCAACCAGCGCGCAGCGAGCGGTTGAAGCGTATCAAACAAATAAAACTCAAGCGAGCACAGCGGCTGAACCAACTGAAACACCAGACTCTTCCACTCCGCCAGACAGCCAAAATCCGCCGACCACCGTGACTTATGAAGGCAACACGTTGATTTCGATGGAACAAGCGAAACAAGCCGCTTTTGCTCATGCCGGTCTTCAAGCCGAGCAATTGGTGATGGATGACCAAGAATTGGATACGGATGACGGAATCCCAGTTTATGAGCTGGAATTTCATATGGGGCCAGATGAATATGATTATCACATCCATGGCTTAACCGGGGAAGTCTTGTCTTTTGAGCAGGACATCGAATCCTCCGAACCCGCCGCGCAAACGGATTCCTCTCTTTCTTTAGACCAAGCGAAACAAATCGCCTTTAACCATGCCGGTGTGGATGGTGCGCAAGCTCGGTTTGATGAAGCAGAATGGGATGAAGATGACGGAGTCCCATACTATTCCTTAGAATTTGTGATTGGCGAAGCGGAATATGATTATGAAATTCATGCAGTCACCGGGGATATTATAGATTTTGACCATGACTGGGATTAATTGATTCCACTAAAAAGAGAAAGGATGCGATTTTTTATGTCGTGTCCTTTTTTGCTTGGGAAAGGTCTGTGCTATAATGAGAACAATTCAATGACGGAGACAAAGGGTGAGCGGATGGATAAAGAAAAGCTCCACTTAGTTTTAGAAGTGGATGACGACAGCAGTCGAATCAGTAAAATTTATAATATCTTAAATATTGTCTTTACATTGCTCAGTTTGATTCCGTTGCTTTTTCATAATCAAACGGAAACATTATTTGGCATAGAAGCGGTGGCAGTCGGCTTTTTTGCGATTGATTATCTCTTGCGGTGGTTTACAGCGGATGTAGAGTTTCCAAACAAGTCAAAAATACGTGCCTACCTGACGTATCCTTTTACATTTTACGCGCTGCTTGATTTATTGGCCATTTTACCCTTTATCACGGTCTTAAATCAGTCTTTCCGCCTCTTTCGTATATTCCGCTTGTTTCGATCGCTGCGTATCTTTAGAGCCTTTCGTATTTTTCGACACTCAAAAACACTTGGTCTTCTTATTCGCACAATAAAAAAGCAAAAAGATTCCTTGATTATTGTAGGCGCCTCGACGCTGGCGTATATTTTTATTGCGGCCTTGCTTGTATTCAATATTGAGCCTGAAACCTTTCCAAGTTTTTTAGAAGCGTTATTTTGGGCAACCAGCTCGCTGACCACAGCTACTTATGGAGATATCTTTCCTTCTTCCCCTCTCGGCCAGATTGTCTCGATGATTTCTTATTTGGTAGGCGTCGTCATTATCGCGCTTCCTTCCAGTATTATCACGGCGGGTTACATTGATGAAATGGAAAAAGAAAATGACATTCAAACCGAGCCTGAAGAAGAGGGAGACAGCGAAGCAGAAGAATAAAAACCAAAAAGCTAACGACAAAATGCATCGACTGTCGTTGGCTTTTGCGCATTATTTATCTTGGTCAAATGTAAAGAATAGAAGGTTCTCTTCAAACGACCCCTCTTATCTCTTTTCCTTTGCGTAATCTATTAATGAAGCTAAACAAAAACAAAAAGAGGAGAATAGGGAATGAAGAAGACAAAATGGGTATTGATAGGAATGGTCCTTATCGTCTTACTGGTAGTTATGGTTGGAGGCAATACAAAGACATCCGGCACCCATGGAGAGCTGGCGACAGCAGAAGGGGAGAGTCTTTCGACATCGGGCACCATCTTACTCAAAGTGAACCCTGAAATCGCGATTGAGTACAATGAAGAGGGGCTAGTAACTCGTTTAGCCGGGAAAAATGAGGATGGAAATAAACTAGTTGATGACTACAGCGACTATATCGGAAAAGACAGCGGACTAGTTCTGGAAGAGTTAATTGCTTTGATGCATGAAGCTGGCTACTTTGTCGAAGAAGTGGAAGGGGAGTCGCGCCGCATTGTCTTAGAATTGGAAGCCGGCTCAACGCTTCCCCAAGACGACTTTTTGGATGTCTTATCGATGAATATTCAAAAGGCCGTTGCGAATCTAAGCACAGAGGCGGAAGTCGTAAGTGAGGAAGAACCGGTTCAAAATAAGAGCAAAGAGGCTGCAAAACCGGAAGTGAAAGTGGAAGAAACAGCAGCAGAACAACCAAAGACGCAAAAAACAGCCAATAAAGAAAAAGCACAAGCGGAATATATTGGAATGGACCGCGCAAAGCAAATTGCGTTAAACCACGCTGAAGTAGATGCAGCGCAAGTACATTGGGAGGATGCTGAGTTTGATGATGACGATGGTGTCCCCAGTTATGAACTTGATTTTGATGCAGGATCAACTGAATATGAATATGATATCCATGCGGTTTCTGGTGCTGTTCTTGTGTTTGAACAAGATCTGAAGGCGGCAAAGAAACCACAGTCTTCTCAAGCAAAAGCCCCTGCAAAAAAAGAGGCAGCAGCTAAAAAACAAGCACCGGTGAAGAAACAAGCACCTGTTGAAACGAAACCAGCAGTGAATAAAGAAATCACAAAAGATGAAGCCATCACTATCGCATTGAACCATGCCGGTTTAACGCGGACAGACGTTGTTTTCGATGATGTAGAGTTAGATCACGACGATGGCCGCAAAGAATGGAAAATTGAATTTGAATCGGGCCATTGGGAATTTGAATATGAAATTGATGCTTTCAATGGAAAGACTATTGACTTTGAAAAAGAGTTTGATGACTAAGTAGAAGAATAAATAAAACGGCTGGAAGAGTAGATGGGAGACTACTTTTCCAGCCGTTTTTTGTCTATTTTAATCTAATTAATGAACAGAAGAGAACGATAAAGCTTCCACATCCATAATGGCTTGTTTAAACATGTCACGAGTAATTTCATAAGGAGAACAAGTTAAGTCATCCATAGTCATCGCTTTATCTAATATTTTTTCAACTTCTCTATCACTTGTAATTTCTAAATCCGCTAAAGTAGTTGGCAAAGCGATGGCTTTCATAAAGTCCATCAATTGGTTGCGATACTCGTATTGCCCGTCCATCGTTAAGAGCAGAAGAACCCCATAAGAAACGACTTCGCCATGTAAATGACGTTCAGCCTGCGGTAAAACAGTATAACCATAATAAAAAGCATGGGCCATATTTGAATTGTAGTCATTATCGACTAATACCGATGTATAGGCGGTCGTCCCCAGAATTTCTAAAACCACATCTTGCAGTGCTTGATTCGCTTGCTGATCTTGGGCCGCTTCTAAGGCTTCCTTTCCTTGCTCCATTAGCTTCTGATTGGTTCCTTTCACCACATTCACTCCTAAGCGGTTGGTGAAACTTAAGTCTTTGCCCCGTGCAGAGAAAGAGGCTTCCACTTCTTTTGAGGAGGCATCGCCAATCCCCGCCCATAGATATTCGACAGGTGCCTCCGCAATGACTTGTGTATCAATGAAACAATGATTGGCAGGAGCTTGGGTGAATGCCAAGCCAGCCATTTCATGGTTGTCATGGTACATCACGGACACGGAAGTGGTCGCGGCGCACACAGAAGCAAGCGTGGGGAAAGTGAAGAAAGGTTTTTCTAAATCCCTCGCAACCAGCTTCACAGTGTCCAGTGCCCGTCCGCCGCCCACTGCAAAAATCATATCGGCCTCTTGTACTTCTTTTAAAGCTTTCAAACGCTCAACATTCGAAAACGTTGCATCCTTCCCGTAGACTTCGACAGTGGTAACGGTGAGAGAGGATCCATCCAGTGCTGCTTTTAATTTCTTTTTGCTGGCGGCTAAGGCTTTTTCGCCCCCAAGGACTGCCACCTTCTGCCCATAATCTTTACAATATTCTTCCACTGAATCATAAGCATTTGTGCCGATTTTTAAATGAGGTAAATGTACGGATAAAGACATTTTTCTTCCTTCTTTCTTAAATTTTTTAGGTCTTCTGCTTACAGCTTCCATTTCACCCTTGCTTGTCTACCCCAGATAGTTTCAGTATTGACTCTGTTAGCTGATATGCGAATAAGTAAGGGTGAGATGGATAAAAAAGATTCATTATTTTTGAGCGTACCCGCTCTCAAGTTCTAGGTTACCAGTGGCTGCTTTTGGAACGTTTGTTTCTTTTGCAAGATCTTTGCGACTAAGGACGGATGCATAGACTATCCCAATTAAGGTATGAACGATTGCCCCTGTTGCCCCTGCTACCGCAGTCGCTGGATTAAAGTGTGTCAAGCCAAGGCTGGCTGCTAAGCCGGTATTTTGCATAGCGACTTCTACGGACATGGCGCGGCTGGATGCTGTATCAATTTTCAATAATTTACAGACCAATCCTGCAAAAGCATAGCCTGACAGATTATGCAAGGTCACCACAAGGAAGATAATCGCTCCAGAAGTCAGTAACGTATTTGCATTAATGGAAACCGTTCCGCCTAAAACGAGTAAAATACCAACAGTGGAGAGGGTAGGTAAAAAAGCCTTGAATGGTTCAACATATTGATTCAAGAAATGATTCACGGCTAATCCGCCAAGAATAGGCAATAAAACAATTTGGAAAATAGAAAGGAACATAGGCCAAAAGGCGATTTCTACATAAGCACCGCCATATAGGGTCAAGAAAAGCGGCGTTAACAGCGGCGCTAAAAGTGTAGAAAAAGAAGTGGCTGTGATCGATAAAGGAACATTTCCATTTGCTAAGTAAGTCACCACATTTGAAGAGGTTCCGCCTGGTACACAGCCTACTAAAATTAACCCCAAAGCGATATCCGTCGGCAAATTAAAGAAGCGGGCAATAAGCAGTGCTGACAAGGGCATCCAGCCATATTGCATAGCGGAAACCAATACCACCTTCCAAGGGGCTTTAAAGACTTGTCCAAAATCCTCTACGGCCATGGTCATTCCCATACTGAACATAATCACTTGTAAGAATAGGGAAGTGTGGCCGCTAGCCCACGTAAAGGTTTGAGGAAGGGCTAAAGCAATCCCAGCAACGCCGACAACAAATAATAATAGATACTTATTAAACACCTTGTTCAATTTTTCTAAAACGTTCATTCTAATCTCTCCTCTTTTATGATGCTTCCGATAATAAAAAGAGCTCCTCATTCAACGGAATGGGGAGCTCTCCGTCCCATTCTGCTTACTAAGCACGAACAGGACCTACGATCGATTAGTCAAATTTCCCTAATCTCGTAAAGCCCTGTTCCTCATAATAATAATGTTTTGTGTAAGTAAGTTCATGAGAAAACCTCTTTCTTTTCTGATGTCTATTAATTATGGCAAATAACGGATTTTGAGTTTCGGATGGACTCTTTCTATTGTTCACAATCCCCTCTTTCTATGTAGAGCGTGGTTTGTTGAAATATCGAAACAAAAAAAGCTCCTCATTCAACAGAATGGGGAGCTTTTTGTCCCATTCTGCTTATCAAGCACGAACAGGACCTACGATCGATTAGTCAAATTCCCTAATCTCGTAAAGCCCTGTTCCTCATAATAATAGTATTATGTGCAAATAAGTTCATGAGAAAACCTCTTTCGTTTCTAATGTGATATTAATATAGCTGAAGTAAATTCTAATTGCAACTATTTCCACATAATTTTCTCATTTCTAGTTAATTTTATATAAACTCATACCAAAATAACCCTATTTCTCTCCTAGGTGATTAGTTGTTTCAACAGGCGGTCCATAAATACGTTATCATCTTGACACTTGGTCAAACACGGGCCTATAATGGAAGGCGGTGTCATATTATATTATTTTATTTGGAGTGAAGGAATTGGAAAAGAAAGAAATTGTTACATATAGTGAGTTAACCGCGAACCCAGCGCCGCTTGGCTTAATGGGATTCGGCTTAACAACTGTCTTGCTTAATATTCATAATGCGGGATTTTTCGGAATGGATTCAATGATTTTAGCCACGGGTATTTTCTTTGGCGGCTTGGCGCAAATGATTGCGGGAATTATGGAGTTCAAGAAAAATAATACATTTGGAACCACAGCTTTCACCTCATACGGAGCGTTTTGGCTGGCGCTGGTCTTTTTAAATATTCTGCCAGAAATGGGGTATGGGGAACCAGCAAGGTCGCTGTCCATGGCCGCTTTTTTATTTATGTGGGGTTTGTTTACTTTATTGATGTTTATCGCCACCCTTCGTATTAGTCGTGCGCTGCAAGTGGTCTTTGGCACTTTAGCCCTCTTATTTTTCTTACTTGCGATTGGAAACTTCACAGGCTCGACTTTCATCTTAACCATTGCCGGTTATGAGGGAATCTTATGCGGACTTACGGCCATTTATGCCGCAATGGCGCAAGTCATCAATGAAAGTTACGGAAAAGAAATTCTGCCTATTGGTGAAATGAAGTAAAAAATTCGTATGAAGTTATTTGTACTAGTAAGTTGAACGTCAGAAATTAAATTTTTGACGGTTAAAATAAAAATAACCGTCAAAATACTAAATTTTGACGGACAAATAAGAATAAAAATAAAAAAGCGCTACAAAATCGAAGGATTCTGTAGCGCTTTTGTGTGTTCTAAAAATCTGAAAGCTGACCAATACTTTCTACCATTCCAGAATAGGCATTGACTTCATTTTTCTCATTAAACCCGATATAGCCGCTCATTACGCTCTCGCCGTTTGTTGGATTAAAGACCTGCATAGTAGCGGGTAAAACTTCTCCGGTATCTTCAAAATTTTCTTTGCTTTGAACAACGTATAAATAATCGTTAATCAATGCAGCTTCTATCAGTGGAAAGGCCTGTTGGTTTAACATCAAGTCAAAATCAATAGCTAAAGGCACTTCTTCGGTGACTTCTAAATTTTCCTCTGCATTCCTTTCAAAAAACTGTAAAACTGTTTCCCCGTCAACACTCGCTAACGCAAACAAATCACTTTCTTCGTCTAAAAGAAAGACTTTTCCTTCGCTTTCAAGAGGGGAAAGTATAGATTCATCAAAATTAAAAAGGTACGTTCCTTGTTCAGTTGCCGAGTGGTGATTGATTAAAACGGAGCTTTTGTTTTGAGCAACCAAGTCGCTATAGAAACTTCCTTGTTTTTCAAATAATTTCTCTTCACTGTAAGTTTTCGTTTCAATGTTATATTCGCCAAGCAGGATTTGACTTGTACTTTCTGAATAGTTATTCGGCCAGCTACTGACTGAAAGTAGCATTTTCACCGTTGGATAGGTTTCATAGAGACCAATAATTTCAACCGAATCTCCATTGAGTTCGTTGCTCCGATCAATAACGTCTGTCTGTACTTCTTCTGCTTCTTTATCGAGTACATTCAAGTAGACTTTTTCCGTTTCGATTCGATAGTCCCCTTCGGTTATTTCAAAATGAGCAGATGTTAAATAGTTCTCGCTATAGACTAAATGATTCGAAAAAATACGATAGTCATGCGACAGCGCCTCGACAAATTCGGGGTAAGACTGATGGAGCAGTTGTAAATTCATATGAGGCGGGGCATCGATTTTATCTAAATAAGAGAGCCCCTCCGTTGTATGCACCTTATCATTTGAGACGTGGAAATCCGAATAGTCATAGATGTAGCCGTTGAAATAAATATTATCCAAGACTTGCTCATCGCCCGCTTCGACAACAACATTCACTAATGCTTCTTCATCCACTGTAGGAATGGTCATAAAATACACAACCGTTCCAATCAACCCAAGCAAAACACTCACCATTAAACCAATTTTACGCATGTCCATTCCTCCTTTACACTTTTACTCGATTTTTGAGCAACAAGTGGCCGATTATAAATCCTATAAGAATCATCACAAAGAGATAACCTAAAGTAATGATCTCTACTTGACTCGGTTTTAGCACAGTAGGCAGGATATTGAAATAGTTTAAATTACTTACCAAACCGTAGAGTACGAAAAATCCACCAAAGTAAATCCCGCCAGCAAATAAACCTTTCAAGCGATACGTGCGTTCAATAAGAATCGCCGCAAAAAGCGTCACTAAAGCTGCAAAAGCAAAACTATACGCTGCTGTAAATTCAAAGCCCGTTGTGGGAAAAAGCGCACCTTGTAAAAGCGTATAAGGGGGCTGGGCATTATGAATACTTAAGGCTGTATAATGTTCGCTGGGTATGGTTCGGCTCGCAATGAATAACTGCAAAGCATACATCCCAAATTGAAAGGCAAACGAAAGGAAGCCGCCAATTAAAAAGACGAGGGCTTTAGAAAGAAATAACGCACTTCGATTGATCGGCAACATCAGCAAACGATAGATAAAGGTATTTTTGCCTAACCATTCACGGTACCAAATAAAGAAGCTGTAGAACATAAACACTAGAACAATTAAAAACAACGATAATTCATACATACTGCTTGAAGTAATATGCTGAATACTAAAGGGTCTCATTTCAGCTGCCGATCCGCTCACCATTGTATTTATTTCCAGTGATTCATTAAACTCCCCAATTTTTGAGTAAGTAACAAATAATTGCACCACGCCCATCAGTAAAAGTGCAGGCACTAAAAATTTTAAAAAGCGATTCATTTCAAAACTTAATAAATCAATAAATTTCTTCATCTGTTAGGCCTCCCGACTTTCTCAATCCACTCGGCTGTCTTTCATTTAGATCCTCCGCATACGGCTGGTAGATATCACGCATCACATCAATGATGGATTTTCCTTCACTTTCACGCACATCTTCTACATCAAATTCACGCAAGACTACCCCATCATCCAGCAGCACTACTCGGTCCACTAAAAACTCAATTTCTTTGATTTCATGGGTGGTAATCAACACGCCTTTGTCTTCCACTAAATAAGACGTAAACACTTCGGCAATTTGTTCGCGAGTAAAGATATCAATGCCTGAAAAGGGCTCGTCCATCAACACATACTCGACGTCTAAAGCAAGGCCTAAGAGTAAATTCACTTTTGCAACATTTCCTTTAGACAAGGTGCTGATGCGATCCTCTTTATTTAAACGAAAAAAGGTCAACATTTCATCCGCACGTGCTTGATTCCACGAATCATAGAAAGCCGCCATAAAAGCCATCGCTTCTTCTACTTTCATTTCAGGGAGCATAATCGCTGCATCTGGAATGAAAGCCACTTTTTCATAAATAGCAGGCGAATGCTTCTCACCGTCCACTAAAATCTCCCCTCTGGTCATCGGCAGCAAGTTCATAATATGATTTAAAATCGTTGTTTTTCCGGAACCATTGATACCGATTAAACTCGTTATTTCGCCTTTAGGAATGGTGAAACTTACACCTTTTAAAACATCTTTTCGCCCATACTTTTTATGGACCTCTTTTATTTCAATCATCGACCTTTCCTCCATTTTTTCTTTTTTGCGTTTCGATCTCTTTTGCGAGTAAATCAATCACTTCTTCATAGGTGATATCGATGGTGCGAATCGAAGTGACAAATTCTTCGATTGCCCGCTCTACGAATTCTCTTTTTACTTGTTGAATGACTGTCTGGTCGGTCGTCACTCGACTGGGTCGGTTGGGCTCTGTAAAAATCCAGTTCATCTCTTCCATTTCACTAAAGGCCCGCTGCACTGTATTGGGGTTGATATTAAGTTGCCGGGCAATTTCTCTTCGGGAAGGCAGTTCTTCGCCTAATTGAAAGTGATTGCTTACAAGTCGTTTTCGAAATTCTTCGATGACTTGTAAATAAATCGGGTCGCGGCTATTAAATAATATTGAAGCCATAGGATTCACTTCCTTTTCTTTAAAAGTGTATTAAATGAGTAATACACCTAAGATAAAAAATATGTTTTCTTTTTTCATGAGTGTATCATACGCTTAATACAGTTGGCTGTCAACGACCATTGCACAAAAATCTACACATTCTTTCAATCTTTTGTGAGAAGTAGTATAATAGCAAGTAGAATAAAAAGAAGGCGAATGGAAGGATTTAAGACATGGATAAAACAGGTTTCGAAGTCATTGTGGTCGGCACAGACTTCTTTGGCTATTACTGGGCACGCTCTTTTTATGAGCAGTACGGCGTTAAACCCCACCTGATTGGGAACTTTAAAGCGGGGCAAACGTCAGACTCCCATATTATAAAAGAGACTCGAATTGAACCGGATTTATACGAGAGAGAAACATTTGTATCATCGATTATTCAATATGCAAAAGACATTAAACAAAGGGACCCAAACAAAGAGATTTTATTTATTCCGAATTATGATCATTTTATGCGGTATGCGATTGAAGAGAAAGAAGCACTAGAGCCTTATGTGCAGTTCAATCTTCCAAATAAAGACTTACTTGATGAATTGATGTTAAAAGAAAGATTTTATCAAATCGCAGAAAAACATGGGCTCCCGATTCCAAAGACATGGATTCATCCAGCCGACCAGGAATGGACAAAGACTATTGATGAATTTCCTGTTGTCGTTAAGCCGAGCAGTTCGGTCGGATGGAAAGAACTTAAATTTGAAGGACAAGAAAAAGTCTATTTTTGTCCAACTGAAGATCGACTAAAACAAGTGCTAGATACCATACGCAAAGCCGGTTACAAAGAGAATTTAATTGTTCAAGAGTATATACCGGGTGGGGACAGCGAATTGTGGGATGCAGTCGCCTACTCCAATACCAAAGGAAAAGTGCAGTTTCTCAATTTAGGACAAGTTGTCTTACAAGAGCCGGATATTGCCACCGTCGGCAATTATACCGCCGTTCTGTCGCGGTATGATGAAGCGATTATGAGGAAAATTGAAAATTTCTTAAATGCGATCGGCTATACCGGTTTTGCGAATTTTGACATGAAGCGCGACCCAAGGGATGGCCAATTCAAAGTATTTGAAGTGAATATCCGAACGGGGCGTGCCAGCTTTAGCGCGGAGCAAATGGGTGAGAGCTTGGCTTATAATTTAGTAGAAGATGTGCTTTACAAGCGGCCGCGTGAGGATTGCCACTACATGCAAGCAGAGAATCTTTTTACTTACGTGCCAAAGTATATTTTACATAAATACACCAAAGACCCGGCGCTGAAAGAAGAAATCAAGCGGTTAACGCGAGAAAAGAAAGTACATAACCCTTTGCATTATCACAAAGACCGTTCGCTTAGACGTTCCCTCTATTTAAAGTTGCGTGCTGTGAAGTATGCACAGAAATATAGAAAAGGCACGTGGAGCGAATAAACTATTAGAGGATGAGACCCTGAAAGGATTTTTGTAGGAATGGCCACTCAAAAGAAAGATTTTTTACCTATTTTAATCGGAACAGATTTAAATTGTTACACAATGTCTATCTCATTTCACGAAGAATATGGGATTAAACCGGTGGTTGTGGGCCGAGCCCCTGTGCACTATACGGAAGGGACAACAATTGTAGAAAAGTTTTATTATACTGAACGCATCGACGAGCATGAATATTTTGTTGCATATTTAAAAGAAGTCGCTAAAAAATACCAAGACGAGTATGAAAAACTTCTGCTCATTGGAACGAATGATGGGTATGTCACTTTTATTATTGAAAATAAAGAAGCACTGAAAGATACCTTTGAATTTAGCTATCCAGATGCGCAGTTGCTGCCGGAACTTTTTTTGAAGAAAAACTTCTACAAGCTATGCGAAAAACATGGTCTGGATGTGCCGCTGACTTATTTTTATTCATGTGCAAGTAAAGAACCCTTTCATGAAGAGGTGCCTTTTCCACTGATTGTCAAGCCAAGCAACGGGCTGGAATACTACAACCATCCTTTTGACGGCATGCAAAAAGTGTATAAGGTTAATAATGACAGCGAATTGCAAGAGGTGATTCAGACAATCAAAGCAAGCGGCTACCGTGATGAATTGATTATACAAGATTATATTCCAGGTGATGATACCTATATGTGGGATTCGGTTTATTACGGCAAGCAAAATGGCAAAGCCCGTCTAATTTCACTCGGCCAAGTGGTCATGCAAGAACCAACAACGACTGGGGTAGGGAACTATACGGCTTTAATCGTTCGTGAGAATAAAGAATTAATGGATAAACTCGCCCAGTTTATGGAAGAGTTAAACTATACCGGCTTTGCCAATTTTGATTTGAAGTATGATAAACGTGACGGGAAATATAAGTTATTTGAAGTCAATATCCGACAAGGACGCTCCAGTTATTATCTCACCCAATGCGGCTTCAATATTGCTCGGATAATTGTCGATGATGTGATTTACAATAAAGACGAGGCTTTTGAATATGTCAAAGGCGATCACATTTTTGCGGTGATCCCCAAAGGCGTGCTGCAGCGCTACGTTTCCAATCCTGAAATTGCGGCTGAAGTTCGCGCGCTCATTAAAGCTGGCAAATATAAAAATCCGATTTATTATAAACCGGATAAAGGCTTCAGACGCCGATTGATAATGCGTTTGCGTGATGTAAATTATTTTAGAAAATACAAAAACAATCCGTTAGAAGAAAAACTGTAAAAGAAGAGTGTGCGCTAAAAGTTCAGTGAATTTTTACCCTGCATTACAACAAGAGTTTTTCTATGCTAAAATAAAAAGAATGGAAAAAATGGAAGAGTTGCTTCCACAGACTATCTTATAGAAAGAAGTATCCCAATGGCTTTAATCACACATGAATTAAAACAGTATGCAAACGAGTTAATACAAGCAGGCCTGTTAGATTCTGCCAATTTACAGAATCAAGAGGGCTTAATGGTTCATGGCTTGGAATTTAATTCGAAAAAAGTACAACCAGGCACCTTGTTCATTTGTAAAGGTGCCCATTTTAAAAAGAAGTTTTTAGTCGAAGCCATTGCGCAAGGAGCGATTGGCTATGTGGCGGAAGAGACTTTTGATCTTGAAGAAGAGATCCCATACCTATTGGTTTCAGATATTCGTAAAGCTATGGCGCCCTTGGCTACTCTCTTTTACAATGCGCCCCAGGAAAAATTGAAGGTTATTGGGATCGGCGGTACGAAAGGAAAAACAACTACTGCGTATTATGTGAAACAGATACTGGATGCTTATTTAAAAGCGCAGGATAAACTGCCGGCCGGTTTAATCTCAACGATTGCTACTTATGATGGGCTCTCTAAGGAAGAATCAAAAAACACCACACCCGAAGCTTTAGATTTGCAGCGCCATCTGGCCAATGCGGTAGAAGCAGGTTTGGAGTATATGGTGATGGAAGTGTCCAGCCAGGCTTTAAAATATCACCGAACGGATGGGGTAGAATTTGATGTCGGTATTTTCTTAAATATTGATGAAGACCATATCAGCCCTGTTGAGCACCCGAACTTTCAAGATTACTTGGAATCGAAAGCCAAGATGTTTGGACAGACCAAACAATTAGTTATAAATCGGGAAACGAAAGAAGCGGACTATCTGTTTAAAAAGGCAGCAGATGCCGAGAAATTCTATACCTACAGTTTAGTCGCTGCGGATGCAGATTATTATGCCTATGACATTCATATGGTGGATTTGGAAAGCTCCTTTAATGCTAAAACACCTGATTTTAAAGCGTCTTATACCCTTTCGATGCCGGGGGAATTTAATGTCAGCAATGCCTTGGCAGCAATTGCCGCTACAACTATTTTGGGAATCCCTAAAGCATATAGCCAAAAAGCCTTAGGAAAAGCCTATGTTCCAGGGCGCATGGGAATTTTTACGACCAAAGACAAACAAGTGGTTGCGATTTCTGACTATGCCCATAACCGTTTAAGCTTTGAACAGCTTGCGACATCGATGCGCAAAGCGTATCCCAATTACAAAGTAGTCTCTATTTTTGGAGCACCCGGCGGCAAAGCCTTAGGTCGCAGAGAAGAGTTAGGAACCGTGGGCGGCGAACAATCTGATTTTGTTTATATTACAATGGACGATCCGGGCTTTGAAGACGTTTCTGACATTTCAAAAGAAATCGCTCAGTACGTCGCAGCAAAAGAGACCCCTTATGAGATAATCGAGGATCGGGAAGAAGCCATCCGGACAGCCTTTAACCGCATCGAAGAACAAACGGTTTTATTAGTGATTGGCAAAGGGCATGAAACGACCATGAAAATTAAAGGTGAAATGGTGCCTATAATTTCAGATGATGCGTTGGTACAAGAATTAATCCAAACTTATGATGACCATTTAAATAACTAATGAGCTTTATCTTTACTTTCACATAAAAGAGTTTCCTTTTAGGAAACTCTTTTTTTAATGAATACCTCGAAGAAATATTATTTTCCTCTTGTACTCTCATTTTCGTATGTTATAATGCTATTCATAGAGACGTCAGATGACTATCTTTGTATTTCAAGAGATGAAAGCGAATTTATTCTTCTTGAATGTGTATGATCTTTTGAAATAAAGAAAATGGAGGAAAATGTATGGCAAGAAAAGTGAAAAAACTCACAAGCGCATTTATTTTAATTGGTTTTGTCTTTTTGTTAGCGGCTTGTTCCACAAATGAAGCCAGTGAAAAGCAAATTATTCGAGCCGCACATAACCAATCATCAAACCATCCAACCCATATTGGGATGATGGCGTTTGAGGAATATATTGAAGAACGATTAGGGGATACATATGATGTGGAATTGTATCCAAATGAACTGTTAGGTTCGCAAACTAATTTGGTTCAATTAACACAAACGGGGGCGGTGCAAGTGACGGTAGCCAGTAATTCTATTTTGGAAACCTTCAATAGCGATTATCAACTTTTTAACTTGCCCTATCTCTTTGATTCGCATGAAGCGTATCATGCGGTCATGAATGATAGTCAATTTACGGAAGCCATTTTCAATGCGACAGCTGAATCTGGTTTTGTAACAGTTGCTTGGCTGGATGCAGGCGCTCGTAACTTCTATATGCAAGATGTACCAGTGGAAAGGCCTGAAGAATTGGAAGGGCAAAAAGTACGTGTCCAACAATCTCCAACAAACGTACGCATTATGGAATTATTAGGCGGATCAGCTACACCGATGGGCTTTGGAGAAGTGTACACGGCGATTCAGTCGGGTGTGATTGATGGCGCTGAAAATAATGAATTGGCTTTAACAGAAAATGGACATGGAGAAGTTGTGAATTACTATTCTTATGTTGAATACCAGCGAATACCAGACGAAGTGATTGCGAATGTTGAATTTCTGAATAATTTATCAGAAGAAGAACGTGCTATTTTTGAAGAAGGCTTCCAAGTGATGCAAGATACCCAACATGAGGCTTGGGGAGAAGCGGTAGAGGAAGCAAAAGATGTGATTGTTAATGAGCAGAATGTCGAGCTGGTCTACCCAGATATCGAACCTTTTAAAGAAAGATTATTACCGCTTCATGAAGAAATGCTAAAAGCCAATCCTGACCTGAGAGAAACGTATGAAGAGATTCAAGTGCGGATTGCAGAAGTGGAAGAAGATTTAGAGAGTGAAGGAAGTGCTCAGGATGAATAAATTTAGAGAAGTGATGGATCAAGTGATGCGTTTTCTCAACGCCATCACCTTTGCCTTTTTAACCTTACTGGCTGTATGGCAAGTAGTTACGCGCTATTTTTTAAATGATCCAAGTACTTGGTCAGAAGAGCTAGCTTCGTATATGTTTGCGTGGGTCACTTTACTAGGCGCTGCCTATGTGTTTGGGCAAATGGGTCATATGAATATCCCAATCTTAATTGACCGTTTATCGCAGCAAGCACAAAAGGTGTTAATGGTTGTTATCCAGCTGATTATTTTAGCATTCGCTCTAGTTGTGTTGATTTATGGGGGAATTCAGATTACGTCACTTACAATGGGGCAGATGTCTTCCTCATTAGGCGTGCCGATGGGCTATTTTTATCTGTCTTTACCTGTTAGTGGGTTCTTTACAGCGATTTACACAATTTTGAATTTATACGATATTTTTACAGATAAAGAAGAAGTCGTAAAAGACACACCTGGAAGAGACTTAGAAGACGAAAAGAGGGAGATGTAGTATGGCACTTACCGCATTAATTGTTATGTTAGTTGTCTTGGCATTGTTGTTAGTCATCGGGGCCCCAATTGCAATTGCAATTGTCGGTGGCTCTTTAGGCGCGATATTGCCTTACTTAGATTTTGATGCCACCATGATTACCGCCGCTCAACGAATATTTTCGGGAACTTCTACCTTTACATTATTAGCGATTCCGTTCTTTATTTTAGCCGGAAACATTATGAACCAAGGAGGAATTGCCAAGCGACTAGTTGATTTAGTAGAGGCGTTAGTTGGACGAATACCAGGGTCACTCCTGTTGACAAACATTGGAGCAAACGGTTTGTTTGGTGCGATTTCTGGTTCTGCCTCCGCAGCTGCTGCAGCCATTGGCAGTATGCTAAAAGAAGGAGAAGAACAAGCGGGTTATGATATGGATTTAGCGGCCGCAACAAACGCAGCTTCAGCACCTTCCGGGTTATTAATTCCACCAAGTAATGCGTTAATTACTTATTCTTTAGTGGCAGGAGGCACTTCCGTCGCCGCTTTATTTATGGCTGGCTATCTCCCGGGGCTGATTTGGGTCGGCGGTTGTATGGTTGTCGGCTATATTATTGCAAAAAGAAAAGGGTATGGCGGAACGCAAGCCTTTAGTTGGAGCCAGTTAGGAACCGCTGCCTTAGGTGCTCTTTTACCTCTTTCTTTAATCGTTATTGTCATTGGCGGGATTGTTTTAGGAATTTTTACAGCTACAGAAGGATCCGCCATTGCCGTCGTTTATGCCCTGTTTCTTTCTTTAATTGTTTACCGTGAAATAAGCTGGAAAGATATTTACGGGATATTAATAGACAGTGCGGAGACAAGTGCTATTGTGGTGTTCTTAATTGGCGTTTCAAATATCCTCAGTTGGGTGATGGCCTTTACCGGTATTCCGCAAATGATTGCAGGCGGGTTGCTTGGGATTACAGAAAATCCTATTTTAATTCTACTAATCATCAACGTGATTTTACTTATATCAGGTACCTTTATGGATGTGACACCGGCGATTTTAATCTTTACGCCAATCTTTTTGCCAATTGTTCAATCCTTTGGCATGAGTTCTATCCATTTCGGAATTGTGTTAGTCTATAACTTATGTATCGGAAACATTACACCTCCAGTAGGAAATACCTTATTTGTAGCCATTCGTGTGGGCGATAGCTCACTCGCTGGAGTCATAAAATACATGCTGCAATACTATGGCGCAATTTTGGCCGGCTTGTTATTAGTAACTTACATTCCAGCAATTTCATTGTGGTTGCCGTCACTAGCCGGATTGTTATAAAATAGTTAGACTAGGTGCTGGAAAGACAGGAAGGAGTGAGGGACTATGTCAGAAAACAAAAAACCATATGGAGCGGTGTTAATCAAGGCGGTTCAAATATTGGACTTGCTCTCTCAACGGACCGATCCCCAATCGATGACCGAAATTTCTCGCTACACAGAAATCACCATGTCAACGACCAATAAAATTCTCGATACCTTAGAGCTCGTTGGCTTCGTCTCAAGAAATAGTCGAACAAGAGCGTATTCTCTGGGACCGCGGCTGATCCAGCTGGCAAATGCTTCCTTTATCCAGTTTGACATCGCCCGTGAAACCTATCCGACGTTGAAGCGGCTCTTTGAATCGGTGAAAACGACAGTCAACTTAGGCATGCATCAAGACCATCAAGTGTTGTTTGTCAATAAATTTAGTGACCGTGCAAGTTCTGTCGAAACCGTTTCTCGTATTGGTTTTACCCAACCGTTGTATTGTTCGGCAATGGGTAAAGCCATTTTAGCAGAGATGACAACAGAAGCGTTTGATGTTTATATAGAAGAAACCGAATTAATGCCCAACACCGATCATACGATTACAAATAAAGAAACATTAAAAAAAGAAATCGAAGCGATTCGTCAAAAAGGATATGCAGTGGATGACCGGGAAGCAGAAGCAAATATTTATTGTGTAGGAACCACTTTTTCCGTTCCTGGTGATCCAAACGTTTACGCGTTTAGTATCAGTTCCCCCTATTCGAAGTTAGACGAAGAGAAGATAGAGGATTTGGTTGCTGAATTATTAAAAACAAAGACAATTATTGAATATCAGTTATCAAGTCATCCGATAGGTTTCACTGAATAGCTGATTAATAAGAAAGAAAAGAAGGGGTTTCTTCATAAGAAACCCCTTCTTTGTATTATTTCTCACGATTTCTTGTAAATATTGCGTAAAACGGTTGAAAACGGTTGATAATGTGGTACAATGATTTTGTTGAGAAGTCATCAGATGATAACTTTCCTATTTAGAAAGCTAAGGGCAGTTAAGTCTGAAAAAATTTAAGCACTTATGTAAGTGTTTGCAAAATAATCAATTAAACGAGAGGAATGGATAATTAATGGAAGAAGTTAGATTAGGTATTATCGGTTACGGTTCACAAGGTGGTTTCTACGGTTCTTTACTTAAAGAGGGCCGCGTAGACGGTATGGTATTAGGAGCGGTTGCAGAAATTGACGAAACAGTCGATGAAAAGATTCGTGGAGATTTCCCAGATGCTACAATTTACCGTGACTACAAAGAAATGATTGATAGTGGAGATGTTGATGCGATAATTACAACAGTTCCTCACTACCTGCACCCAGAAATGGCGATGTATGCACTAGAGCGTGACATCCACGTCTTAAACGAAAAGCCTGCGGGTGTTTATACAAAACAAGTCAAAGAGTTAAACGAATTTGCGCAGTCAAAAGATAATGTCACCTATGCGATTATGTTTAACCAAAGAAACAACCCGTTATACCAAAGAATTAAAGAAATCGTAGACAACGGAGAAATTGGTGAACTTCGTCGTACAAACTGGATTATTACTACTTGGTGGAGACCGCAAGCTTACTATGAACAAAGTGACTGGCGTGCAACTTGGGGCGGCGAAGGTGGAGGCGTTCTTGTCAACCAAGCTCCTCACCAATTAGACCTTATCCAATGGATTGCTGGTGTTCCACAATCAGTGTATAGTAAAGTGGCTTACGGTTTCCGCAGAGATATTCCGGTTGAAGACGAAGTAACCGCAGTATTTGAATATGAAAATGGTGCAACAGGAACCTTCATTACGGCAACGCACGATATCTTAGGAACAGACCGTCTAGAGATCCATGGAGACAGTGGAAAAATTATCGTAGATGACAGTACAAAAGTCACTGTGTACCGCATGCCAAAATCTGAAAACGACCTGAACAAAGAAATGGACGTTGAAGATGTGGCGAAACTCTTTATGGGTGAGTTGGATACAGATGAGTTATATGAAGTTGAAACCTTTGAAGCGGATGCTTCAGCAGCATGGGGCGAGCAACATGCAGGCGTTTTAACAAACTTTGCCCAACATATTCTAAATGGTGAAGAATTACTTGCACCAGGTTCAGACGGAATTAACGGTGTTCGGTTAGCAAACGCCATCCATTTATCCGACTGGACTGACAAAGAAGTCTCATTAAAAGACTTTGATGATGACTTATACTTGGAAGAATTAAACAAACGCATCCGCGAAGAAGGAAAATTCGACGAACGATCATAAAAAGGAGTGGACCAATTGCTTAGAGTAGCAATTATTGGCTTAGGAACAATTTCCTATATCCATCAGCTGGGAATCGAAGAAAGTAAAACGGGCGAACTTGTGGCGGTTTGTGATACGAATCCTGCGACCCAACACGATTACCCTGAACTGCCTTTTTATACAGATTACGAAGAGATGCTTGAAAAAGAAAAGCTCGATGTGGTTCATATTTGCTTGCCGCACGATTTACATGCGCCAATTGCTGAAAAATGTATAGCACGCGGCGTTCATGTCTTTTTAGAAAAACCCGTTTCTTTAACTTATGAGGAAGGTAAGAACCTCGCAACAGTCGCTTCAAGTAGCGACTACAAAGTAGGTGTCTGCTTTCAAAACCGATACAATCGCACAACAGAAGCGCTGGTCGATATTTTGAAAAATCGACCAGTGAGCGAAATCGGTGAAATACGTGCAGTGAAAGGTATAGTGGCTTGGTTTAGACCAGAAAGTTATTATCAAGCGCAGCCTTGGCGAGGAGAAATTGACCGTGCAGGCGGGGGGACGATTATTAATCAATCGATTCATACGCTTGATTTAATGCACTTGTTCGCAGGAGAAATTGAATCCTGTAAAGGAAAGATACTGAATCTTATGGATTATGATATCGAAGTGGAAGATACCGCTGTGGCAAACTATGCATTTGAAAAGGGCAGATCAGGGATTTACTTTGCAACAAACAGTCATGCGGTGAATTCACCTGTAGAAGTTGAAGTGGTCACTTCTAAAAGACGATATGTGATTAATGATTATAAACTCTTTGAATACAAGGATGCGACTGATGGGGGCACCTTGCTGACGAAAGATGAAGTATTCTCAGGAACAAAATCGTATTACGGGCAAGGGCATCAATTAGCCATTAAGAAATTTTACCGAGCGATTATTGATAATAGGGATGACTATATCGGTATTGAAGACGCACTCGGAAGTATGTTAATGATTGATTTGTTGAAAAAATCCAGTGAGACGGAAGACAAAGTCTATGCAGAGGAGCTAACAAAAAATGTCTAAACCAAAAATTGGCGTACAAGCCATGATGTTAAAAGAAAAATTTGAAGAAATTGGAACGTTTGAAACCCTTAAAAAAGTTTCTGAATTAGGATACAATGCCGTTGAAATTTCTCAAGTGCCAATGACACCTGAAAACGTTGCAGAAATCAAAAAAGCAAAAGATGAATTGGGTATGGAAATTGCTTCCTTATCTTGTGTTGTTTCAAGTGAAGGTGCTGGCGGCAATGATGATTTAGAAACAAAATTCGACAAAATTGTTGAAGATTGTAAAACACTAGACGTTGACTTACTAAGAATTGGTATGCTGCCATTTGACAACATGCGCAACTTAGAGACTGTTTTAGAGTTTACACGTGAAGCAAATGAATATGCAAAACGTCTAAAAGAACATGGAATTAATCTTTACTACCACAACCACCATGTCGAGTTCAGAAAATATGACGGGAAATTCATGCTTGATATCATTGCAGAAGAGTGTCCAGATTTAGGATTTGAATTAGACTTACACTGGGTACAACGTGGTGGAGCGAATCCAATTGATATGATCCAAAAATATGCAGACCGTACAGAATTAATTCACTTGAAAGACTACCGTGTAGGTGAAATATCAGATGAAGCATTTGCTGCATTAGATGAAGGCGATATTGCTAAATTCTATCCGCAGTTTACAAATATCATCGAATTTGCAGAATTAGGTCAAGGTTCTATGGACTATAAAGCCATTATGGAAGCAGCGATTGAAGCTGGCGGTGTTCGTTATGCATTAGTGGAACAAGATATGTTATACGGACGTGACCCACTGGACTGCTTAGCAGATTCACGAGATCACTTAATTGAGTTAGGTTACGAAGATTTATTTTAATTAGATTGAGCCTTTAAGCAAATTTTTGAAAGGAGATGTTGCATTGGGTGCTCAAAAGAAAGATGGTATGAATTATGCCCCGCAAGGGAAAATTAATCATGTGGTGGAACCGGGTGAATTTAACGTCGGAGTCACAGCGCTTGATCACGGGCATATTAATGGGATGACTAACGGTTTAATCGAAGCAGGTGCGACGATTAAATATGTATATGATCCGGATGAAGATAAAGTCAAAGAATATCTGGAACAATTTCCAGAGGTGGAGGTAGCCGATTCTTTAGAACAAATTCTAGAAGATGAATCGATTCATTTAGTCGCAGCAGCGGCGATTCCGAATTTACGAAGTGAATTAGGGAACCGTGTCATGCGCGCAGGAAAAGACTACTTTACAGATAAAACGGCCTTTACAACACTAGAACAATTAGAAGAAACGAAAAAAGTGGTGGAAGAAACCGGTCAAAAATTCTGGGTCTATTTCAGTGAACGCCTGCACGTTGAAGGTGCCGTTTACGCCGGCCAACTGATTGAAGAAGGTAAAATTGGGGATGTCATCCAAGTCACTGGTTTCGGTCCTCACCGTTTAGACAAAGAAAAACGACCAGACTGGTTCTTTAATCGTGAGCAGTATGGCGGCATTTTAACCGATATTGGCAGCCACCAAATCGAACAATTCCTCTACTATACAGGCAACGAAGAGGCAGAAGTCTTACACAGTAAGATTGCAAACTATGCCAACCCAGACACGCCAGAGTTAGATGATTACGGTGATGCCACATTAGTTGGTGAAAATGGCGCAAGCTTCTTTATGAAAGTCCACTGGTTTACACCGGATGGTCTGCCAACATGGGGTGACGGCCGTACATTCATTACTGGAACAAAAGGTTCGATTGAAGTCCGTAAGTATCTAAATGTGGGTGAAGAGGATATAGGTGATCACGTATTCTTAGTGACGGATGAAGGGGTCGAACACCACAAAGTCAATGGTGAAGTAGGCTTCCCATTCTTTGGTGAAATGATTTTAGACTGTATCAACCGAACAGAGCATGCGATGACGCAAGAGCATATTTTTAAAGCGCAAGAACTCTGTCTCATCGCTCAAAAAGAAGCAGTAAAAATCAAATAAACAGGACGATTTAAAATGGAATGTGCATGGAGAAGAAGAGTGGGTTTCCATTCTTCTTTTTCATTGCATGCAGTAAGGGGAAGACAGATGACAAAAATTTTAACCTTAGGAGAAAGTTTAGCGAGACTTTCTACCCAAACAGGGTCTCGCTTGTTTGATTCTACGCGTCTTCATTTACATTACGGCGGAGCAGAGGCGAATGTGGCTATGAACATGGCGTTGCTTGGACATGATGTGAAGTATGCGACGAAATTACCGACGGATAACGGCTTGTCGGATAGTGTAGCTGCACAACTTCGAGGCTTTGGCGTCGATTGCAGCGAAATCATTTATGGTGAAGGACGTTTAGGTAGTTATTATTTAGAAGTCGGCTCAGGGTTTAGAGCGTCAAACGTTATTTATGACCGCAAATATTCGACACTCTCTATGATGCAAAAAAACGAATGGGATTTAGATGCCCTGTTTAAAGATGTATCAATTTTCCATATTACAGGGATCACGCTAGCCATTTCGGAGTCTTGGCACACAATTGGTGTAGAGTTAATTAAAGAAGCCAAAAGTCGCGGGATTGAAATCAGTTTTGATATGAATTATCGTCAGAAAATGTGGTCATACGAGGTTGCAATAGCGACGTACGAACAAGTGCTCCCACATGTCGATTACTTATCAGCTGGAAAATTAGACGCGATTCATTTTATGGGTATTCCTGAAAAAGAAGATGCCAAGTGGGATTACTACTTAAAAGAAATTGCTAAAAAATATCCAAACATTCAATATTTATATGGGACAATCCGAAATTCAGTGAATCCAAACAGCTATGAAATGTTTGGTTATATTTGGGATGTCGCACAAAATGAAGGCGCGATTTCAAAACAATACAATAATTATACGGTGATTGATCGGGTAGGCAGTGGCGACAGCTATACCGCAGCTGTACTTGATGGCATTATTCACAAAAAAGCGTTAAAAGAAATCGTCGAATTCGGAATGTCGGCATCGGCTCTAAAACATACGGTTTACGGAGACGTAAATCCGTTTAGTCGCGAAGAAATTCAAAGTTTCATGTATAACACTGGTGATGTGATTCGATAATTAGTAGAATAGAAGTAGCTGGAAGATGTATGATGAAAATTGAATGGTGAATCGACGAGGAAAAGGATTGTATTTGTTGACATACTCATAGTTAGTTAGAGTAGCAAGTACGTCCTTTTTTTGTATAAAAAATTTGTATAAAAATTATTCAATAAAGACTCCATACATCAGATAGCTGAGTGAGAGGAAGTAACATTTTGGAAAGACCATTAGTTGATAGAACGGCAGAAGCCATTATTACATTTATAATTGAAAATGATTTACAAGCAGGTGATAAATTACCAAACGAATACAATCTAGCGCAACGGTTGAATGTGGGACGAAGTACACTCCGAGAGTCTGTACGTTCTCTTGTCTCACGGAATGTTTTGGAAGTGCGTCAAGGCTCAGGTACTTATGTGAGCGCCAATATAGGCATTGGGGAAGATCCGCTCGGTTTTTCTTTCGTAGAAGACACCTTAAAATTAACTGAAGATTTATTCGCTTTGCGTTATATTCTGGAACCGGAAGTTGCTATGTTGGCGGCGCAATACCATTCAGAAGATGAACTTGAAGAATTGGAACGTGTGCATAAGGAAATCGCAAATACTATTGACACAACGGACCATAAACATTTTGAATTGGACATCGAGTTTCATTCAATTATTGCACAGATGAGTCGAAATATTGCGATGAACCACTTAATCCCGGTAGTCAACCAGTCGATTACGTTATACAACGAATACTATACAAATGAACAAAGCAAGTCGCAAACAATCAATTCGCATACAGAAATCGTAGAGGCCATTCGCGCAGGGAATCCGATTCAAGCCAAATATGCGATGCAAATGCATATTGCCAACAATCAGCGTGTCTTGGAGATGAATCGCCAAAAGAAAGAAAAAGCGGAAATGATTTAAGAAAAACAGGAAAACGGTAGCTATCGCCTATAAAATATGGTATCTTAAAGGCAAGTCATCAGACGACTTTTGAAATAAAATGTAAGGGTTGTCTAACACAAGGAGGAATTCTTAAAATGGGAAATGTTTTAGAGACAATGACAGATAATTACATCTTCGCAGTGATTCGTGGAAAAACGGCAGAAGACGGCTTCAACATTGCCAAAGCATCCGTTGAAGGTGGCATTAAAAACTTGGAATTAACATTTAGTACACCAAACGCCGCTCAAGTTATCAAAGACTTGGTAGAAGAATATAAAGACGATGATTCAGTGGTTATAGGTGCTGGAACAGTGATGACTCTAGAGTTAGCAAAAGAAGCACATGAAGCAGGTGCTGAATTCTTAGTGAGTCCTCATTTTTCACCTGAAATTGCGGAATTTGCGCGTGAAGTCGACACCTATTACATGCCAGGTTGCGGGACAGTAACAGAAGTTGTCAACGCCATGAACGCAGGGTGTGAAATTATTAAAGTGTTCCCAGGCGGTATCTTGGGATCAGGCTTCATTAAAGATGTGCACGGACCAATTCCGGAAGCGAAACTTATGCCATCAGGCGGTGTGTCACTTGACAACATTGCTGACTGGAAAGCAAATGGCGCGGTTTCTGTAGGTGTAGGAAGTGCATTAAGCCGCGATGTAGAAGAAAAAGGTTATGAGAGTGTTACAGAGAACGCGAAAGAATTTGTCTCACGACTACAAGACTAAAAAGGAGTAATGGTATGACGTTTAATGACGATAATTTTATGTTGCAAGGGGAAGCTGCCCAAAAACTTTATGCAATCGCAAAAGAGCAGCCGATTTTTGACTACCACTGTCATTTAGACCCACAAGAGATTTACGAAGACAAACCCTTTGAAAATATTGTGGACTTATGGTTAGGTGGCGACCACTACAAGTGGCGCTTAATGCGTGCAAATGGTGTAGACGAGAAATACATCACAGGTGACGCTTCTAACGAAGAAAAATTCCAAAAATGGGCAGAAACGGTTAGTATCGCTTTTGGAAATGCTTTGTACCACTGGAGCCATTTAGAAATGCGCGATGTGTTTGGCATTGAAGAAGTCATCACAAAAGACAACTGGAAAGAACTGTATGACCAGATGAACGACTTTATTCAAGAAAACGAATTAAGTCCCCGTGACTTAATTAAAAAATCGAACGTGACGTATATTGGTACAACAGACCACCCGCTTGATGATTTAGAGTGGCATAAAAAAATTAAAGCAGACGATTCGTTTGATACAGTCGTTGCGCCAACTTTCCGCCCCGATGAAGCGTATGTAAGCCATGCCAACTTTGCTGGTTTCGCGAAAGACTTAGCGGAAAAAACGGGGAAAGAAGTCAATAGCTACGCATCCTTTATGACCGCACTGGCAGACCGCATTCAATACTTTGCTGAAAATGGTGCACGCGCAAGTGACATCAGTTTAGACGGCATTGTTTATGCTGAAGCGGATGAAGCTACGCTAGATAATATTTTCAACAAAACAGTAAATGGCGAAGAGTTAACCCAAGAAGAAGTTGTGCAATGGCAAACAGAAGTGTTTGTCGAACTCGCACGCCTCTACAAAGAAAATAACTTTGTTACATTGGTTCATTTTGGAGCAGTTCGAAACAACAACACGCCTTACTCTAGTAAGCTCGGTGCAGATAGTGGTTTTGACTCGATTGGTGACCAGACAGGTTTAGCCGATGGGTTAAATGCTGTCCTTGACCGCTTGGCTCGTGAAGACAATTTAGGGAAAATGGTCTGGTTCAACTTGAACCCTGCTTATAACACAGTGCTTGCGAACACATTGGCCAACTACCAGGCAAACGATGAAGGCATTGCCGGCAAGATCCAATTTGGTGCAGGCTGGTGGTATAATGATACGAAACTGGGCATGATTGACCAGATGAACGTGTACGCTGACCAAGGCATTCTGGCACACTTTATTGGTATGCTAACAGACTCAAGAAGTTTCTTATCTTACCAGCGCCATGACTACTTCCGTCGTATTTTAGCTTCATATATTGGAAAATGGGTAGATGACGAAGAAATTCCAAACGACGAAGCTTTATTGCGTCCATTAATTGAAGGCATTAGTTACAAAAACGTAGAAAATTACTTTAGTTAACAACATTTAAAAAAATTGCACATAAAGGAGAAAAAATAAATTATGTATATGACTTTTAGATGGTACGGTGAAGATGACCCAGTTACACTGGAAAACATCCGCCAAATTCCAACAATGCGAGGAATCGTTTCAGCAATTTATGACATCCCAGTTGGTGAAGTATGGCCGCGCGAACGTATTCAAGAATTGAAAAAGCAAGTGGAAGATGCAGGTTTAGAATTATCAGTTATTGAATCTGTACCAGTACCTGAAGACATTAAATTAGGGCTGGACACTCGTGATCAATTAATCGAAAACTATGCCCAAACAATTCGTAACCTAGGTGCAGAAGGCATTAACATTGTCTGTTATAACTTCATGCCAGTATTTGACTGGACTCGTTCTGATTTAGCTTATGAACTCGAAGATGGTTCAAATGCTTTAATTTTTGATGAAGAAGAAGTTAAGAAAATGGACCCTCGTACATTGTCACTCCCAGGTTGGGACGAGAGTTACACATCTGAAGAAATGAACGAAATCATGGATATGTATGAAGATGTTTCAGAAGAAGATCTATGGGACAACTTACAGTACTTTATCGAACGCATTATTCCAGTAGCGGAGGAAGCGGGCGTGAAGATGGCGATTCACCCAGATGACCCTCCTTACTCTATTTTTGGCTTGCCAAGAATTATTACAGGTCGCGATGCAGTGGAGCGTTTCTTGGATATCGTTGACAGTCCAAATAACGGAATCACATTATGTGTGGGTTCATACGCTTCTGATCCGAAAAATGATGTTATGGAAATCACACGTTATGCTTTAGAACGTGAACGTGTAAACTTTGTACATGCCCGTAACATTAAATTAACAGGAGAAGGCCGTTCATTTGAAGAATCAGCTCACCCGTCAGAATACGGTTCAATTGATATGTATGAAGTCGTTAAAGCTTTAAGTGACTATGACTGGGATGGCCCAATCCGTCCAGACCACGGCCGTATGATTTGGGGAGAAACCGGTCGCCCTGGCTATGGTTTATATGACCGTGCTTTAGGTGCAACTTACCTTTCAGGTTTATGGGAAGCTGCCCGAAAAGCAGAAGGAAAAGAACACACTGGAAAATAATCGGCTTTAATG
Organism: Atopostipes sp.; assembly: GCA_043425375.1. GTDB lineage: Bacteria > Bacillota > Bacilli > Lactobacillales > Carnobacteriaceae_A > Atopostipes. Next base: position 7,973 of record JBHWQC010000079.1, on the reverse strand, counting down.
AAAGCGAGGTCGCTTGTTTACAAGCGGCCCTTGCTTGCTGATTAAAAGACTTAATTAAAGGAGCGAATAAAGAATGGTAAAAAGAGAAATTGAATTTACAGATAAAGTCGTTGTTGTAACAGGTGCAGGTGGAATTATTTGTGGGAAATTAGCCGAAGAATTTGCAGCGGCAGGCGCAAAAGTGGCACTGCTTGACTTAAACAAAGAGGCCGCACAAGAATACGTGGATACGATTGAAAAAAATGGCGGAACAGCAAAAGCGTATGAAGCGAACGTTTTAGATAAAGAAATGTTAGAAGCGGTCCGTGAAGAAATCTTGACAGACTTTGGTCCAACAGATATCTTAATTAACGGTGCCGGCGGAAACAGCCCGAAAGCAACAACAGACAATGAGTACCATGAAACAGATTTACCTGAAGGGACACTCGATTTCTTTAATTTAGACCAAGAAGGAATTGAATTTGTCTTCAACTTAAACTACTTAGGTACATTGCTGCCAACGCAAGTATTCGCTAAGGATATGGTTGGACGCGAAGGAGCAAACATTATTAACGTAGCAAGTATGAACGCCTTCACACCACTGACAAAAATTCCAGCATACTCAGGTGCGAAATCAGCTGTTGCAAACTTTACAGAGTGGTTAGCCGTTCACTTTTCAAAAGTGGGTATTCGTGCGAACGCGATTGCACCAGGTTTCTTAGTCACTCATCAAAACCGTGACTTAATGTTTAACGAAGACGGGACAGCTAAACCTCGTGGCGAGAAAATTCTTAACGGAACACCAATGAATCGTTTCGGTGAACCAGAAGAATTAGTTGGCGGAACATTCTTCTTAGCTAGTGAAGAATTAGCTAGTTTTGTAAACGGTGTTGTCTTACCAATTGATGGTGGATTCAACGCATTTTCAGGAGTTTAAGAAACAAGGAATACATTAATTAGTTTCAGGAGGAAGTAAAATGTCGAGTAACGAAAATGTTACTATAGATCAATCCCCGGTGAAGGATAATAAGCCGCCTTTTGGGATAAGAGATAAAATCGGTTATATGTCAGGTGACTTAGCAAACAACTTAACATTCCAATTTGCAAGTCTGTTCTTAATGGTGTTTTACACAGAGGTATGGGGTGTAAACCCTGCTGTTGTAGGTACACTATTTGCAGTTTCACGTTTTGTCGATGCGTTTACGGATGTAGGAATGGGTGTTATTGTCGATAAAGTCCCTGCAAGAGAAGATGGAAAATTCCGTCCGTGGATTAAATGGATAATGGGCCCAATAGCCATCGCTAGTTTCTTAATGTATCAAACAGGACTTTCAGATGCTTCGATGACGGTAAAAATTGTGTATATGTATGTCACGTATATTTTATGGGGAAGTTTCACTTATACAGCGATTAATATTCCTTATGGTTCGATGGCATCGGCAATTACACCAAACCCAAATGAACGGACAGAATTATCGATTTGGCGTACGCGTGGGCAAGTTCTTGGACAGATGTTTGTTGGAGTGATTACACCACTTTTAATTTATACGGATGGAAATATGGTGAAGCAAGATTCAACCTTTACATGGGTTGCAGGAATTTTCTCTGTATTAACGTTAATTTTCTATTGGATCACTTACTCATTCACCACAGAACGTGTAAAAATTACTGAGGTAGAGGCGACAGAAGAGAATAGTGGAATTGGCGGTTTCTTTAGAAAAATGGGCGGTTTGATTTCACAACGCTCTCTCTTATCAATCACGGGGAGTTCAATCTTCCTCTTGATGACACTTATCTTGATGAGTTCAATGTATAACTATTTATTCCCACATTACTATAACTATTCAGATGCGATTTCAATTATCAGTTTATTAAACCCAATTATTGTTTTTGTGGTCGTATCTCCTCTCGCTTCAAGGTTTGGACAGCAATTTGGGAAAAAGGAAACAGCAACGGCTGGGCTTCTTGTAGGAGCGCTTGTGTACTTTGCAATTTACTTTATTGAACCGCAAAATGTCTGGGTATATATTGCCTTGTCCTCAGTTGCTTATGCTGGCTTATCCATCTTTAACGCGTTAGTATGGGCGATGATTACAGATGTGATTGACGATATTGAAGTGAAAACAAAATCACGAGATGATGGGACGGTTTATGCCATCAACTCCTTCGCACGTAAAATCGGACAAGCGTTAGCTGGTTTAGTGGCTGGTTATGCCTTAGCTTATACAGGCTACCAAACAGCTGCTGGCGATGCGGTCGTTACACAGACAGCCGAAACGATCTCAGGGATTTTCACGATTTCAACTTTAGGACCAGCTGTCGGATTTCTACTGACTGCATTATTTGTTCAGTTTGTCTATCCGTTAAATAAAAGGACAACTTTAGAGAATCAACAGATTCTTGCAGAACGAAAAGGCAGTAGTGTGGAAGAGTAATTTTAACAATGAATGAGAAAGGGCGGATTCAATGAGTGAATATATTTTTGCAGTCGACTCAGACGGTTGCGCAATGGATACAATGACGTACAAACACGAATTGTTTTTTGGACCTTTGGCCGCAGATAAATTTGAAGTCAAAGACCGCGAAACTTTCCAAAGAAATTGGGAAGATATCAATCTCTATACAACGACTCGCGGAGTCAATCGTTTTGAAGGGTTGATGTTATCTCTGCAATCTGTTGATTATGATGAAATCAATGTGGATAATCTATACCGTTGGGTAGAAGAATCAGAATCACTTTCCAATGACGCGCTGGAAGCGGAAATTGAAAAGAATGATTCCCAAGACTTAAAATTAGCACTGGAATGGTCCATTGCGGTAAATGACAATGTGGCCAAAGCAGAAGGGCACGATAAACCTTTCCCAGGAGCTTTAGACGGCCTTGCCAAAATGGCAGAATTAGGCGATGTCTATGTGGTCAGCTCAGCAAACCGCGAAGCAGTGGAAGATGAGTGGGAGCGTCACGGCTTGATGGCTCATGTCGATGACTTGTATTGTCAAGACCGCGGGAAAAAAGCAGATGTTTTAGCTGGTTTTATCTCAGAAGGAACGGACGCGCACAAAATTCTGATGATTGGCGATTCTCCGGGGGACTTAGAAGCGGCCGAGAAGAATGGTACTTGGTTCTTCCCGATCCTTGTAGGAGACGAAGAAGCTTCGTGGGAAAAATTCCGAATGGAGATTGCCGACAAATTCGTAAATGGTGAATTTACAAAAGAAGACCATGAATATTACAAAGAGCAATTCTGGAGCAACTTAAGATAATCACAATAGGAGGAGAATCACACATGACAAACTTAGTCGATTTAACGAAGAAACCTTATAATCTTGATCAAGAAGCGATTGACTGGATTGAAGAGACGATTTCAAATATGTCAGTTGACGAAAAAATTGGTCAATTATTTGTGAACATGGGTGCTGAAAGAACAGAAGAATACTTAACAGGTGTTTTAAACGATTATAAAATTGCAGCTGTTCGTTACAATAAAGGTCCTGCATCTGAAGTTTATGACCAAAACTATATTTTACAAACAAAATCGAAAATTCCTTTACTTATTGCTGCAAACACTGAAGCAGGTGGGGATGGAGCCGTTACAGACGGAACAAAAATCGGTGACGAGATTAAAGTAGCGGCGACAAATGATTCAGAGTATGCTTACAAATTAGGGAAAATCTCAGGCGTTGAAGCTTCAGCTGTTGGATGTAACGCATCGTTTGCGCCAATTGTTGACTTAACGAAAAACTGGCGAAACCCAATTATTGCAAACCGTACATGGGGTGCAGACACGGACCAAGTGCTTGATTTAAGTCTGGAATACATGCGTGGTATTATGGAAGAAGGCATTATTCCATTTGCCAAGCACTTCCCAGGTGACGGAATTGACGAACGTGACCACCACTTATCTTACGCTTCAAACCGTCAAACCAAAGAAGAGTGGATGGAAACTTTTGGACGTATTTATAAAGGACTAGCGGATGCAGGCCTTCCAGGAATCATGGCTGGACACATTCACTTGCCAAACGTTGAAAAAGAAATGCATCCTGACCGTGAGTTGGATGAAATGCTACCAGCTTCATTAAGTAAAACATTACTTGATGAATTGCTACGCGGTGAATTAGGTTACAACGGTGCAATTGTTACAGATGCATCGCACATGGTAGCGATGACTGCTTCAATGCCTCGTCGTGAAATGTTACCAACAGCGATTGAAGCAGGCTGTGACTTGTTCTTATTCTTCAACGATCCGGATGAAGACTTCCAGTGGATGAAAGAAGGATACGAGAACGGTCTACTGACAGAAGAGCGTCTACATGATGCTTTACGTCGTACATTAGGACTAAAAGCAAAATTAGGCTTACACCAATTTGAAGGTCGCCGTGAAGAAATCATGTTAGACAAAGAAGAAGCGATGTCTCGCATCAATACGGAAGAACATCAAGCGGTCGCTGCTGAAGTAGCGGACAAAGCGATTACTTTAGTTAAAGATAAGCAAAAAGACATCTTCCCAGTCACACCAGAACGTTACAAACGTATCTTAATCGTTGACGTTGAAGGCCACAAAGGTGGATTCGGTGCAATGATTGCTGGAGACAAGAAACGTGCTTCCGATACAATGAAAGAAATTTTAGAAGAACGCGGTCATGAAGTAACAGTTTGGGAATCAACGGAAGAGCGTATTATGCAATTGCCAAAAGAAGAACAAGCAGCAGCAATCGCAAACGTTTATGCGCAAAAACAACCGATCTCAAACTTAACAGATAACTATGACTTAATCTTAAACTTAGTGGACGTGAACTCAGGTGGTACAGTACAGAGAATTGTTTGGCCGGCAGCAAAAGGTACACCAGACCAGCCATTCTACGTACACGAAGTACCAACAATCGTTGTATCCATCCAACACGCATTTGCTTTAGCAGATATGCCTCAAGTTGGAACATACATCAACGCGTACGACGGTATGGATGTCACTTTAGAAGCATTGGCTGAAAAGTTAGCCGGTGAATCTGAATTTACAGGCGTCTCTCCAGTGGATGCAATGGTGAGCGAATTAATGGATACTGCAATCTGGCGTGAATCGACGTACTAAGTTGAAGCAGCTTAAGATTGTTTAGAATAGAACGATTTAGAAAAGAGGTAGCCTTCGGGTTATCTCTTTTCTTGTAGTATAAGGGATTATAAAATGATCGTTGATAGGTTCAATGAAACTAAAGAGACAACGAGAGGATTATCTGAGGATTTTTATTTAACGAGAGTAAGAAAGCACGCACTACGAAATGAAATGCTCTTTCGTGTCGCACGGATTCAATTCTGCGATACCAATCTCTATTTCGTTTCTTAGAATGGGATGAATTTTTTTCGTTTAGACTATTCTTCATTCTCATTATATTGACAACAGAAGCTTATGAACAGTTCATAGAAAAGAACCTAAAGAATGTCGAAGCAAAAAAAGAAATCACTATTCTCCTATCGAGAGTAGTGATTTCTTTTTTTTGGATGTGCGAAATGGCTTTACAATTAAAAAAACGCGAAAATGTAGCTGCAAAATAAATTTGCGATTACAAAACACAAAAAATTAGTTGCAAATCGGCCTTTTCGCTTAGAAAACTAGAGAATTTAAGTGAAAATACTCGAACCTCTTCATAAATACAGAAATTTAAATAAAGGCGCTATACAGCAAATCCCTTAATCTTTCTCAATTTATCACTTAGAAAACAACCTTTCTTCTCGTCTTATAACCTGTCTCCTCTTTTTAATAAGTTCAGCTAATGCTTTTCACAATTTAGATTAATTTTACAAGTGTACATTCTCTCTTTATACTATAGGTAATCAATTGTAAGCGCTTAAAGCAAAGTTTTATTTTTAAGTGTTTATAAAAAATAAAGGGGAATGAAGAATGAACTTTGACTGGATTAAGACACGGGCAGTGACACATAAAGACAAAGTGGCAGTCATCGATCCGAAGAAAAACACCGAGTGGACGTATGAGCAGTTAAATATTCGGGCAGAAAATCTAGCCAATCAGATGATTCGAGACGGTGTTCAACGAGATGACCGCATTGGAGTCAATGTGCCAAACGATGTAGCCATTCTAGACTTCTTATTCGCTTCCATAAAAATCGGAGCGGTTTTTGTTCCTTTAAATTGGCGTCTAAAACCGATTGAAATTGAGGGCGTGATCAAAGATGCAGGAATAGAGTATCTTGTGTATGCCGACAACCATTTAGAACGGTTAGACAACTTGCCAAAGGAATATTTGAAATATAATGTTGACACTCCGGAGTATGATGCAATCGTTGATCCAACCGAACATGAGCCCTTTGAAAGTGTTGATTTAGAACTCGATGAAATGGCGATGCTTATTTATACAAGTGGCTCAACGGGTACACCTAAAGGCGTTATCCATACGCACCAGTCTTATTTGAATAATATTTACAACGAAATTTTATCCTGGAACTTAACCGAAGACTACTCAACCATCGCAAGTGCCCCTATGTTTCACGTGGTAGGCTTTATTGATATTGTATTACCCCTTTTAATGGCAGGCGGACAAGTCGTGCTGCAAAGATACTTCGATCATTTAGAAATTAACAAATTAATTGAAAAATATAAACCCAATATTTTAGTCATGATTCCAGCGATGTACTTTGGCATGATTTTTGACCCTGAATTCACACCCGACCAGTGGGACAGTGTGGAGATGTTCATCTCAGGCGGATCCGCCCCACTCCCAGCTGTGCAGGAATATTTCAAAGGGATCGGTAAAATCATTGTCAACGGCTACGGGCTGACTGAGGCTCCTCTCGTGACATACAATTCACCAGAAGCCGCTTTAGCACACGAAGAATCCATTGGACGGCCGGTCATGAACTTGAAACATAAGATTGTGGATGAAAATATGAACGAAGTGCCTTTAGGTGAAATGGGCGAGTTGTTAATCCGCGGAGTGAATGTCACCCCGGGCTATTACAACTTACCGGAAGAGAACGAAAAAGCCTTTGTTGACGGTTATTTCCGTACAGGAGACTTAGCGACTGAGAACGAAAAAGGCGAATTAACCATTGTCAACCGTCTGAAAGAGCTCATTATTACAGGTGGAGAAAATGTCTTGCCTTCAGAAGTTGAGGCCGTCTTGAATAAACATCCGCTTGTTTCGCAAGGAATTGTCGTGGGCTACGAGAACCCTAAATTCGGTGAATCAGTAGGCGCTGCGATTACCTTAAATAAAGAGGCACAAGGAGCAGACAATTACGAAGCCGTCCTGGATGAATTTATGCTAAAAAATTTAGCAGGCTACAAAACACCAAAGTTCTATCTTGTTTTAGATGAGATTCCACTAAATTCAACGGCTAAACCTGACCGTTTAGAATTACAGCGTTTAATGAATGAAGCCGTTGGAAAACTGGAACCAGAAGATGTGCAGTCTTAAAAAACAGCTAGATTAACAGATGTTATGTTCAACATTAGCAGCCGTTATTTGTTTAAAAGAAAGAAACAAACTAAACTAATATTGTAAGCGTATGCAATAGGCAGTGCAAAAATAGAAAACGTGGAGGATAAATATGGGAACAACATTAGAAAATAGAGAAGAGTTATTGAAAGAACTCTATCCAGAAGATGTCTTAAAATTAAGTAGTGAATTATCAGATGGAGAAATTGAGTTTCTTCGGCAACTGATTGAATTATTAGAAACGAAATATCGAAACGATTTAAATAAACATTGGGTGAATGCTACCGTTCCAGAAGGTTTCTTTGAAGATATGGGTAAACTGGGTTACTATACAAACCCTTTATTATATGAAGGACGCGAAGGGGCATTTGGGCCGAGTCAGTATTTCCAATTTTTCTTTGCCTATACCTTAGCTAGATTTGATGTCTCTTTAAATACCTTGTTAGGTGTCCACTCCGGCTTAGGCTTCAACTCTTTCCTATTTGGCGGAAACAAAGAACAGCAAGAAAAATACATTCTGCCTTTAGCCACTCATGAATTGCGCAC
>JBHWQC010000078.1:0-8775 GCA_043425375.1 Atopostipes sp. | reverse complement strand
CATCTATTTTTGAAGATTCTACTCTCCTAGCTACTGGTCAGTTGGCTATCATTTTCTTGTTGACACATATGGGAACATTGATTAACTTTAATCAGTTGAAAGAACAATGGCGTACTGTTCTGATTGCCGCTTCTGGAATAGTAGGGATTGTTGCTTTGCTACTGGCAATTGTCGGACCTATTCTTGGCTTTGATGTGGCTTTAGTCGCCGCTCCTCCTATTTCTGGTGGGGTTATTGCTGGACTGCAAATGGCTGAAGCTGCGACAGCCATCGGGGCGACAGACTTAGCGATTCTTGCGACGATACTCGTGGTTATTCAAGGTTTCGTGGGTTATCCTGTCGCATCTTTTGCCTTAAAACGCGAAGCCCGCATGATTTCTGAGAAGTATCACCGCGGTGAAATTACCCTTATAGAAGAAAAGACAGAAACAGAAACCGCTGCTGTTAAGAAAAAACCTTTGGATTTCATTCCAGAAAATTATAAATCCAACAATGTTTACTTAGCAAAAGTAGCCCTTGTAGCTCTTTTAGCACATTTTTTAACGAATGCTCAAACCTATTTGTTTGGTTCGATTTTTGTGGATCAAAATATTATGGCCCTACTCTTAGGGGTTATTTTTTCTGAGCTTGGTTTTTTAGAGAATGATATTTTGACCAAATCAAATAGTTTTGGCTATTTGATGGCTGCTTTAACAGTAGTTATTCTCTCCAGTCTCACGCAAGCAACGCCGCAACTTCTTTTAAATTTATTGCCTGCCATTCTCTTGGCTTTATTGATGGGTTCTATCGGGATTTTTATTTTTTCTTCCATCGTCGGTCGTTTCTTAAAAATATCGCCTTGGATGAGTACGGCAATTGGCATTTCTGCTTTGTTCGGTTTCCCAGGTACCTTTATCGTCACAGAAGAAGTCGCTACTGCTGAAAGTCAGACGGCTGAGGAAAAAGCGGTCTTGATTCAAAATATGATGCCACAGATGTTAGTTTCCGGTTTTATTACGGTATCTATTGGATCTGTCGTTTTAGCCGGTATCCTTTCACCAATTTTAATCAATATGTTTGGCTAGCCCATCTTTTATTCCGTGACAACAAAAAAACACATTCTCAGCGTCCCATGAAAAATGAGGACATTGAGAATGTGTTTATTTTTTCGGATGGAATTAAAAAGCATCTTGGTTCAAGTAAGCTAAAGCATATTGCGCATACAATTCGGCGCCGGTTGCCAGAGCTTCTTCATCCACATTGAAGTGCCCACTGTGATGAGGCCAGCTTGTATCTTCGTCTTTCGCACTTCCTACAGTCGCAAAAGCACCCGGTGTGTCAAGCATATAATAACCAAAATCTTCGCCGCCCATTGTTGGCGGTTGAAGCAAATTGGCTTCTTTACCAAAAGCTTCTTCGGTGACTTGCTGGACGAGTTTTGCACTATTTTCATCGTTGTATACCGGTTCTGTCATACGCTCATACTCAAAATCGACTGTTCCCCCGTACATGGCAGCAATATGTTTAGCATATTGCTCTAACTTTTCTTCAATCGTGTCTCGATTATCGGCGTGGAAAGTTCGCACCGTTCCTTCACAGGAAGATTCGCCTGAAATGACGTTAAAACGTGTGCCTGATTCCATTTTACCTACCGTACACACAGCGGGATGCAATGGATTACAAGCGCGTGAAACGATTGTTTGCACATTGCTGACATATTGAGCCATCATAATTGTCGCATCATTCGTCTGCTCAGGCATCGCTCCATGACCAGCTTTCCCATGAAAAGTCACATTGAAAAGATCTGCCGCAGCGAATGATGGACCTACAGGAGCAGAAACTGTTTGTGTCGGGCCGTTTGACCAAATATGAATGCCAAACACATTATCGACACCTTCCATCGCTCCTTGCTCGATCATTTGTTGCGCGCCAAGTGCCACTTCTTCTGCCGGTTGAAAAATTAAACGAACTGTCCCATGAATCTCTTCTTTCACCTGGTTTAAGGCATTTGCTGCCCCTAAAAGCATAGAAATATGTGTGTCATGGCCACATGCATGCATTTTTCCCTCATATTTTGAACGATATTCTAAGTCTTGATCAATTTGATAAACAGACAGCCCATCGATATCCGCGCGTAAAGCCACTGTTTTTCCTGGGTGTTCGCCTTTTATTTCCGCAAGTACTCCCGTAGGATTCATTTGTTTATTTGGAATACCGAATTCATCCAATTTAGCTGCGATTGTTTTAGTGGTTTCATATTCTTCTTCAGAAAGTTCTGGATGCTGGTGCAAATACCGACGCATCGCAATCATATCTTCAAAACTTTCTTCAATTATTTGAGTTACCTTTTTATTCACCATTTCGCCTTCACTCCTATAACTGTCATTTAATTTTAATTTGCTTTTAATGTTAAGGCGAATAGCTCCTATTGTCAACCACAACTCAAAATGAATGCGCATACTTTATAGATAGTGGTCTAAAAAGAACAAAACCACCCGTTTGGTTACGAGTGGTTTCACGTTTCACGTTTGAGTTTTTATTTTTTCACTTGCTCTATAATACTGGTCAGCATTTCTGACAGAATAGAAGCATCACTGCTATAAGTGACTGAATCGACGCCTAAGTCGTAGTTTTTCTGGATGCTTTCAACTTTGTCAGTATAAATAATAGTAAACTTGCCTTCTGCTTTACAGGCTTCCACCACTCGCTTGACCGCTGCTAAAATTTCAGAACTTTCTGTTTGCCCGGGAATGCCTAAAGAGACTGATAAATCATAGGGACCAATAAAAATACCGTCTACTCCATCAATCTTAACGATTTCTTCGATATTTTCCAGCGATTCTTTGGTTTCACATTGAGGAATAATTAACGATTCTTCGTTATGCACGCGAAACAACTCATCAATACCTTTTTTCGTATAATCCGCCGTCAAGAAGGTGTTACCACTTGTCGCGCCAAATCCACGCTCACCAATCGGGTAGTACTTTCCGTATTCCACCACTCGTTTAATTTCATCAATTTCATGCAAGTGAGGAATAACTAGCCCCATCGCCCCGATGTCCATCATTTTAAGAATCGAATTGCGCGAGCGATCTTTTACACGTACAAGGGGTGTTGTGCCCGCTAATTTGGAGGCGCGCACGTATTCCTGGGCTTCTTGCACATCATAAGGGCCATGTTCAGTATCAATTAAGACATAATCAAAGCCGGCATACCCAATGATTTCAGCAATGGAAGCATCTCCTAAGACTTGAAAAACGCCCAGTGTATGTTCGCCATTTGCTATTTTTTCTTTCAGTAGATTTTTCATTTGGTCACCTTCCTGTTAGTTTTTCTTGGCCCCGCTATAAAAATTTTCCGGCGCCATTTCTTCATAAATCACACGCACACTTTCACGAGACGCGTCGCCATATTGATGAATGATTTCGATAATTTCTTCGGCCATTTTTTCTTTCTGCTCCGCAGTTCTGCCTTCTTTTAATTGAATACGTACAAACGGCATAAAAAACCCTTCTTTTCGAAATAAATACAAAAACGGGGAGAATCGATTTCAATTCTCCCCAAACCTTTCATTTAAATGTCTTAGTCTTCTTTAATAAAGTTTTTAACTAATGTTGAAAACTCTTCAGACTTTTCAATTTGTACCCAGTGCCCGCAACCTGAGAAGATGTGCAGGTCCGCATTTGGCAGTAAGTGAACTAAGCGCTCTGAGTTACGAACTGGAACTACTGCATCGTCTTTTCCGTGAACAAGCAGTGTTTTGTGTTCAATTTCTTTGAAACGCTCGTCTGGGAATGTCAAGTCGTCCATGGATGATTGACGAGGGTGTGGGAACATTGAACTGAACGCTTCATGAAAGCCTGGCTCTAAACTTGCTTCGTAACGAGATTTGATTAAGTCTGGATCCGCAAATGACTTGTCATAAGTAAACAAGTCTACTAATTCAGCCATATGTTCTTCTGTACCTTTGTAACCCCACACTTGGTCTAAACCGTATGGAATGTCATCTTCAACACCCATTGCACCCATTGTAATAATCTTTTCCACTTTGTCAGGTGCTTTCAAAGCAACTGAGAAAGCAAGCGATCCACCGAATGAGTTACCGACTAAAATCACTTTTTCTTCACCAATTGCGTCAATGAAGTCTAGGATTTGTTGTGTCCATAAATCAATACCGTAATCCACTTCATCCCCTGTTGGCTTGTCTGAATAACCAAAACCAACCATGTCCATTGCATAGGCATGAACAACTTCTGCTACCTGAGGTAACACGAGACGCCAGTTAGCGTAAGCAGATACTCCTGGTCCCGAACCGTGAATAAAGAGTAACGGCGTACCTGAGTGGTCTTCACCCACTTCTAGATAGTTTGTTGTAAATTCGCCTGTTTGAATACTTTTTCCAATCTCTGGTCTACTCATTAAAAATTCCTCCTATATAATTTTCTTTCCTTATCAACGACTTTATTATACAGATAAAACCGTTTTCTTTCAGACTTACGTTTCACCTAGTGAAACGGTTAAGATTTTTGCCCTAAATTCGGCCTTTTTTGTCTTGTATAATGGGAGATAAATCCATCTATTCGTCTTTTTATCTTTACCCATTATAAAATCATGATTTCGCTGGTGTCTATTTTAAATTAAACACCAGCGTTATCATGTTATCTAATTTTGGAGAATAAGATAATATAGTTTAGGGTCTTACTTGTCTACAGAGAAGTTTTGCACTCTATACATTTTCTCTTCATGTTTGTCAGAGATATCGTATAGTTGATCCGCTTCTTTTAGCGAATTCTTGATTGGATTGTAGTAGCAGTTTAATTCTTCTTTTTCATCTTTAATTCTTGGTGTTCCGTAACGGAAGTATGTTTCAGGCAATTCTCCACCATACCAGATGATTGCTTGTTCTTTTTGGTCTCCACCCCAAATAACTGGCTCCCAGTCTGGGTCAAAGATTAGGTACCCTGAGTCACCGAATAACTCAATTCGGTTTCCGCCTGGTTCAATAATATACATACATTGTGCTTGAGAAACACCGTGTTTTAGAGGTCCAGCTTCTAATGGAATACCGTATTCCATACATGCATCAGCTAAGTCATCTAAATGTTGTGGGAATCCATACCAGTAAGCTAAGTGGTGGAAACGACCGCTTCCGCCAAGCTCGTCACCCATTAAAGCGACTTCGTGAACGAGTGGTGAGACAGATAACCATGTTGCGTAGTATGTGCCATCGTCGTTTGAAACTGCTTCACGTAATTTGAAGCCTAATACATCGACCCAAAATTCATGGTTTTTATGCACGTTGTCTGGATGTGTCAACATGTTGATGTGGTCAATACGACGCACTGGAATTCCTTGTAGTGGACGTTGTTGTGCACGGTTTAAGATACCTGACTGAACACCGTCTCCCGCACCAAACTTCTCAACTTCCCAGAAGATTTCGATGACGTGACCATCTAAGTCTTCGAAACGGTATGAAGGACCATAACCAAAATTATCTTCGCGCCACTCGCCGCCTTGTCCAGATGCTTCAATCGCTGCAACACGACGCTCAAGTGCTTGTGGTGAACTTGTACGGAAGGCTGAGTAGCCCATACCTGCTTCTTCAGCTTGCGTTAAAATTAAAGAATATTTGTACACATCTTCATAAGCGCGTAAGTAAACTGAATCGCCTTCTTTATGAACGATTGACATACCTAATAATTTTGTAAAGAATTCAACTGAATCCTCTAATACTGGTGTATATAACTCCGTAAACGCTAACTGGTGAATATCGAAAATTGGCTCTTTTTGCTCTGACATAATATAATTCTCCTCTTTTTTGTTTGTTTTTTATCCTTTTTAAAAACTTTTTTGAATGCGTATTCATCATTTTGAATACAAAACTTACTCTGTTGCTTGAATCGTTATTGTGCCTAAGGTGGTATAGTCCACTTCAATGAGATCGCCGGCCTTGACGGGAACAGCGCTTGACATGCCGCCGGTCATAATCGGAACACCTGTCGGAACAGCTTTTCCTTTACTGCCGAGTTCATTTGCTAAAAACACCAGTGTTTCCAATGGATTGCCTAACACAGCGGAACCAATTCCTTCGGCTTTGACTTCGCCATTTATTTTTAAAATGGCTTTTTCATTGAGTAAATCAATCGCTTCTAAATGAACTTTCTCCTCGCTGTAAACAGCGCCTCTTGCAGACGTATTGTCTGCAATGACATCCGGATGTGTGAATTGATAATCCACATAGCGGCTGTCGAGTATTTCCACACTGCTGACGAGATAATCGATTTTTTCTTTTACTTCTTCAATAGTTACTCCAGGACCTTTGAGCTCTTCTTTTAGGACAATTGAAATTTCTGGCTCAACTCTTGCATGAATGTAGTCATTGACGCTAAAACTGCCATGGTTCTCGACAAGCATGTAATCAAAAACATAACCGTAAATGGGATCTTCTACATTCATCTGTTTCATTTTAGGAAGAGAGGTCAGTCCTAACTTAGGTGCAAAAATCTGATGTCCATCCTCCAATTTCATTTGCGTCATATAATCTTGAATTTGATAAGCCTCATCCGCCGTTAACCGCGGCGCTTTTGTAATGGTAATCTTTTCAATTTCATTCAAATTCATCTCTGACGTGTATAAATACTTAGCGATGTTTTTTAGTTCTTGCTCATCCATCCAAAACGCCCTTTCTGGATTTATTTGTTCGCGGCCATTTCAGCGGCAACATCTGCTACCATATCTTCTTGTCCACCAACAACACCTTGTCGACCTAGTTCAATTAAGATCTCACGAGGCTCCAGGCCGTAACGCTCTCCTTCACGCTGAGCAAAGAGTTTGAAACTGGAGTAGACACCCGCATAACCAAGCGTCAAACTGTCTCGGTCGATAATTTGTGGAGTCTCAATGATTGGATCGATAATATCTTCTGCGACATCCATTATTTTGAATAAATCAATGCCTGTTTCATAGCCTGCCTTATCCAACACTGCCACCATTACTTCTGTCTGTGTGTTACCTGCACCCGCTCCTAAAGCTCTCGCACTTCCATCTAAGTAAGTGGCGCCAGCTTCAGCCGCGGCGAGTGTATTGGCCATGGCCAATCCTAAGTTGTTGTGGGCGTGGAAACCGACTTTAACATCCAACTCTTTCACTAATAATTCAATACGCTCAGTGACTTCATGTGGAAGTAGTGCCCCAGCAGAGTCTGTTGCATAGATAACATCCGCTCCGTAACTTTCCATCAGTTTGGCTTGTTCCAATACTTTCTCTGGTTCAGCCATGTGCGCCATCATCAAGAAACCAACGACTTCCATCCCCATTTCTTTGGCGGTTTCAATATGTTGTCTGGAAACATCTGCCTCGGTGACGTGGGTCGCGACACGAACCATATCAGCGCCAGCAGCACGTGCTTCTTTTAAATCTTCTACTGTACCAATTCCTGGTAAAAGCAGCACCGATATTTTTGAATAATCTGCCTCTTCTTTGGCAGCACGGACCAATTCGATGTCGTTTTGTTTAGAGAAACCGTACTGAACCGATGATCCGCCGATTCCGTCTCCGTGAGAAACTTCGATATAAGGGACTTTTGCTTCATTTAACCCTTTTACAACTTCGCGTACTTGTTCTTCTGTATATTGGTGGCGAATGGCATGCGAGCCATCACGTAAGGCCACTTCTACAACTGTTACTTCTTTTGTCAATTTGCTACCTCCTCAGTTTCTAGCATATGCTCTGCAACACGTTCAGCAACACCAATTGCTGAGGCAGTCATAATGTCCAGATTTCCTGAGTAGACAGGTAAGTAATCGCCTGCTCCTTCAACTTCAACATAGACAGCGATTTCATTTCCGTCAATGACTGGGTCTTGTCTTAATCTAAAGCCTGGTACATACATTTGAATGTCTTTTTCACGCTCGTGAATCGCTTGGATTACTTCTGCTTCGTCAAAATCGCCTTCGACAATTGCATAGATGGTATCGCGCATAATAATTGGTGGTTCAGCCGGGTTCAGGATAATAATGGCTTTTCCTTCTTTCGCTCCCCCAACCACTTCCAAAGCATTGGCCGTTGTTTCTGTAAACTCATCAATGTTTGCACGTGTGCCAGGACCCGCTGATTTACTTGAAATCGTTGCGACAATTTCTGCATAGTCAACTGGTACGACATCATTGATGGCAGCAACGATTGGTGTAGTTGCTTGCCCGCCACATGTAATCATATTGACGTTTTTCTCTTCAATATGTTCATCCAAGTTCACACTTGGTGAAACAAAGGGACCAACAGCTGCTGGCGTGAGGTCAATCATTCGAATGCCTAACTCTTCTGCCACCGCATTGTTATGCTGGTGTGCACCAGCGGATGTAGCGTCAAAAAGAATTTCTGGTCTTTCCTCATCACTTAATTCGTGAATCCCATCAATTCCATTGTCAAATGTTTTTAACCCATTCTCACGCGCCATGCGCATGCCTCTTGAGTCATTATCGATACCGTACATGGAAGTGACTTCAATTTTATCTGAACGCATCAGCTTCAGCATCAAGTCTGATCCAATATTCCCAGGACCGATAATTCCTGCTTTTATTTTTCTACTCAATCTATCTTATCCTCCTTGATTCTCCATTAATTAGATATTGCTTTTTCGTCAAAACGAAGGCTGACTTCTCCAAACCCTTCCGTAAATTTACAGACGAATTCGTCGCCAGGTTTGGCATCAATTGCTTTGGATAAAGCACCAGCTAAAATAACTTCGCCAGCTTTTAATTGAATGTCATATTGGTGGAGCTTATTAGCTAACCAGGC
>JBHWQC010000077.1:0-54819 GCA_043425375.1 Atopostipes sp. | reverse complement strand
TCTTTTTGATGAGGTGTTTCCTCAAACGAATAAACAAAAGGTTAGGCCGTTTCCACTTCCATTAAACGGTCGTGAATCTCTGCAAGTTCCACTTGGCGTACTCGTTTTGGTAAGAACATACGAATTTCTTCCTCATTGTATCCAATTTGCAATCGACGATCATCCATAATAATCGGTCGACGAATTAGACTAGGTTCCTCAATGAATAAATCTAATAATTCACTCATTGACAATGTATCAATATCCACATCTAAGTTCTTGTACGCTTGTGAACGATAGGAAATAATTTCTTCTGTTCCCTCATCTGTCAACATTAAGATTTCTTTGATTTCATCTCTAGTTAACGGGTCGTGGAAGATGTTCTTCTCTTCATACTCTAACCCATGTTCTTCTAACCATGATTTAGCTTTCCGACATGAAGTACAGCTAGGTGACACATAGAGTTTAATCATACTATCTACTCCTTTGTAAAAAAGATCTCGCTCTTGCATCTTAATGAGTAGAAGAAGTTTCAACATATTCCTATATGTATGCTACTTAAAGAAACTTCTTAAAATGCGAACGACTATTTCCTACTGTGTATTATAGCGAGGAATGACATACTTTTCAAGGGCCTTTTAAAATTTATTTTAAACTTCACAGAGAATTCACCGGTAATCAAAGAGTAAATTTTCTCAGCGAGCACGGGTAAAATATGCTAAACTGTAAAAAACCTTTAAAGAAAGAGGTGGAAAGGTGAACCCTTTTGTAAAACTTATTATGAAATTTATTTCATCACCCAGAATTGATATTCAAGAAGATTATACATGGATTCGAAAAGCGCAGCAGTTCTTTTATGCGCCGGCAACAGCTGATTACCAGTTTTTAGATAAAAAAATCTATTCACCTGATGAAGGGCATGAAATTCCAGTCCGGATTTTTTACCCTGAGAAACGCCTGCATGAAGAACATATCATTTATATTCACGGCGGAGGCTGGGTAATCGGTAATATCGATACCTATACATCCGCTTGCGCAAATCTTGCCAATCAATTGGGACGAATCGTCTATTCCATCGACTACCGCCTAGCGCCGGAAAATCCCTTTCCAGCCGGTTTGAAAGATTGTCTGGATGCAGTAGATGAATTGTTGACACCAAAAGCAGGGGAGAAAAAGCAAAAATGGATTTTAATGGGCGATTCGGCCGGCGGCAATTTGGCTGCCGCAGTGTCTTTAAAAAGAAAAGAAGAAAAAAAGCCGCTTCCGCATAGTCAAGTCCTCTTGTATCCTTTGACGCATTGGGACCATACAGAAAATTCGCCTTTTGCGTCCATTCAAGAAAATGGTTATGACTACGGTTTGACCACTAAAAAGATTCAAGAATATATGGAATTATATGCGCCGGATGAAGCTATGAGAAAGACGCCTTATTTAGCGCCTTTAATGGCAGAAGATTTGAGCCGGCAGCCAGACACACTCATTATCACAGCAGAATTTGATCCCTTAAGAGATGAAGGGGAAGCATATGGCGCAGCGCTTAAAAAGGCGGGCAATACAGTAGAAGTGAAACGTATTTTAAACGCTGTTCATGGCTTTATCACTTATCCGCCCACTGCCACCCCTTTAGCGGAAGCCTACAAAATAATGAACGCCTTTTTGAATAACTAAGACGAGGAGAGTAGGTATGGAAACTGAAAACTGGATTCGATTGGACAATGCATCCAATATATTTTTAGCCGCGCGGAATCAAACGGATACGAAAGTGTATCGTTTAACGGTTGAAATGTCTGAAACGATTAATCCTTCGATTTTACAAGATGCCCTAAACCGCACGTACGAAGAGTACCCTTTGTTTCACAGTATTGTGAGAAGAGGCATCTTTTGGTATTATTTAGAAAAAAGTGAATTCAACCCTAGAGTACAACTTGAAACAGAACCGCCCGTCACGGAAATTTATAAATCGGGAGAAAAGAATTTTATGTTTCGGGTTTTATATAAAGAAAATCGGATTCATTTAGAAGTGTTTCATGCGTTAACAGATGGAACGGGTGCTTTATGGTTTTTTGAAGATTTAATTACAGAATATGTGCGCCTAGGTTATGTGCATGAAGAAAGAAATATGCAGCCGATAACGACCAGAGAAAAAGCAGATTTAGAAGATAGTTTCAACACGTATTTTAAAGAAAAGAAAAAGATGACTCAATTTGCGCGGTTTATGCGCCCTTTGCGCGAATTGTATACGGAATTAAAGACGGATGATCATTCAGCGCCGCAATTTTCTGATATTGGCAAAGACAAAAAAATTTATCAAGTTAAAGGAACAAAAAATCCGGATTTTCGCCCGCGTATTCTTTTAGTCAAATTCCCGGTGAAAGAGATTTTGACATTGGCTCGCGAAGCAGGGGTGTCCTTGACCATTTATTTAACCGCCGTTTATATGTTGGCGACTTATTTGGATAAAGAGAACAAAGCCGAGGATACGACCATTAGCGTGTCGATTCCGATTAACTTGCGCCAGTTTTTCCCCTCAGAAACGGTGCGAAATTTCTTTAGCACCACGAGTGTTGATTATACATTTAAAGCGAATACAGAAGTCGATTTTCATGAAATGTGTGCAGTCCTTAATGAACAATTTAAAGCCCAATTGGAAAAAGAAGCGTTAGAAAACCGTCTAAAGCAGCATATCGCTTTTGAGTTTCATCCAGGTGCTCGCATCCTGCCGCGGCCGATCAAAGATTTACTCTTAAAAGGCTTTAATCAATTAAATAACCGAAAAATTACCTTAGCCATGTCTAATTTGGGGAAATTTCATTTGCCTGAGGAAGTCATGGACTATGTAGAAGATTTTTATTTTTACACGTCCGTTATTCGTCCTCAATTTTGCGTCAATAGTTATAAAAATCAGCTGAATGTATGTTTTACCAGTCCGTTTTCTGAAACAGCGATTTTTAAAGAGTTTGTGCAATTCTTTACCGCTAAAGGCATTGATGTAATTGTCGACGCAAATAAAGTCACTAGAGAGGAGTTGGCTGCAAGTGAACATGTGTCCGAATTGTAAAGCGAAAATCAAGGGCGATTGGCAGCAGTGCCCTTTATGCCATAGTGAGCTGTGGGATCTCAATATGGAAGAACCACAGCGATCTGTCTTTTTAGCCTTTCCGCTCACCTTTAACCGGCAACAGGCGCTTAAAATATTATTTAGGGTCTCGCTGTTGTTCATCTTGATTTATTTTATCGTCCAAATTTTTTGGCCGTTTCAGTTTTTCGGTTTAGAATATGTGATTTTTGGTCTCTTTATTACCTGGACCTTATTGGTCATTTTTGTGCGCAAGCGACAGAATATGGCGAAAACGATCTTATATTTTCTGTTAGTTATTTCTTTAGTCAGTGTCTATTTCGATTATGCAAACGGCTGGCTCGGCTGGTCGCTGACTTTTGTCATTCCGATACTAAGTATTGCATTTTTGCTGGCGATGTTTATTTACACGCAAGTGGCTTCCCCGGAAATTAGCGACTATATTTTATATCTGCAATTAACTGCTCTTTTAGGGCTGGTTCCTTTACTTTTCTTACTCATGGGTTGGGTGGAACTTGCTTTACCTAGTGTGCTTTCTGTGTTGTTTAGTTTATTCGTGTTTGTCTTACTCGTGTTAAAGTACCGGCAGCTCCTGCTTCGCGAACTGCAAAAACGAATGCATTTGTAAATACTGTTATTTCTAACGATTTGCTTTATACTGTGTATGTAACAATTATCAACTATAAGGAGGAATTGCAAAATGTTTGAACAATTGAAAAGAATCGCAATGATTGGTATTGGTGGAACAGCACTGGCAGTTGATAAATTAACGGAACAAGTCGACGAAATGGTCGCACAAGGTAAAATTACGGTGGATGAAGGCAAGAAATTAACCGAAGAGTTGATTCAAAACCGTAAAAAAGATCGCACCGACGAAGACCGAGAAGAAATTGAAGCGATTTTACTTGATATGAACCTTGCACAAAGACAAGACATTGAGGCTTTGGAAAGTCGGGTCCGTGAACTCGAGGATGAATTACGTAGACAAGAACAAGAAAATCTATAAAGCTGTTTGTTGGAATGCGTTAAAAAGAATGGAAATGGGGGTGGGTGAATGACAACTGAACAGAAGAAAGAAAGACGCAATCGGTTAACGGAGATTGCTACGGTTCTTGCTTCCTATGGTTTTGGTCATTTGTATCGAACCAAAGTCAGTGCCAGTAAATCCGAACATCAAGATGCCCAAAAGTTGCGGTTGGCTTTTGAAGAGCTGGGGCCGACCTTTATTAAGTTTGGTCAAATTTTATCCACTCGTCCGGATTTGCTGCCCAAAGACTATATTGAGGAGCTGGCTAAATTACAAGACCAAGCTCCGCCTTTTTCCTTTACACACATTCAAGAAACCTTTAGAGAAGATTTTGGTGAAGAGGTTGAAGAAGTATTCGCCTGGGTGGATACTGAACCTCTAGCCAGTGCTTCGGTGTCGCAGGTGCACCGAGCACGTACATATGACAACGAAGAAGTGATTATCAAAGTCCAGCGGCCAGATATGGAAGAAGATTTGCTGCGAGATATTCACCTTTTTCGACGAATTATTGCCATGACGCCAGAAACCATTAAAAGTTTTATTGTGGATGCGGATGTGGCTTTAAAAGAAGTAGAGAAAGTCACCAGACAAGAGCTGGATTTTCGCAATGAAGTCAGTGCGCTGTTGAAATTTCGAAAATTCAATGAAGATCGACCGGTCGTCACAGCCCCTAAACCGATGTTGAACTATTCTTCAAAACGGGTATTGGTTGAAGAATATGTTGAAGGCATTAATGGCTTAAAGATGAATGAAATTATAAAAGCGGGTTATGACAAGGAGGATTTTGTTCAGAAGTTTATTTACACTTTCTTAGTGCAAGTCTTTGAAGATGGTTTCTTTCATGGCGATCCCCATCCAGGGAATGTTATTATCAGCGACAAGCAAATCGTCTATATTGATTTAGGTTTATATGGGGAATTATCTAAAACCAATCGCAACCGATTAATTGAGATTTTAGAGGCGATTGTACTGGAAGATATTGATGAGTTAATGAATTTGATTCTTCAAATGGTCGATGTCCGGTCAGAAGTTGACCGCTTTAATCTGTATGGCGATTTAGAAAATTTCTTTTATCTCTATGTTTCCAAAGATATCGAGCAAATTGAAATCGGAAAGTTATTTAATGATATTTTATCCATCACGCATAAACATGATTTGATGATGCCTTCTGATTTTATCCTGCTAGCCAAGTCGATTGGTGTGATTGAAGGTGTTGTGACAGATTTTGCAACGGAAGTAAATATTATGGAAGTGGCGAAAACCTATTTAAAAACAAGGGAAGAGTTTTCCTTGTTCCAGCGCTTAACCAAAGAAAATGTTGCGGTGCAGTCCTATAAAGTCGCTTCTGATGCTTTAGAGATTCCAACTACCTTGAAAAAAGCCTTAGAGACCATTACCAAAGGCCGGACAAGGTTAAATATTGAAATTATGGATTGGGACAGTAAGAGTGTCGATATCAACAAAATGGTCAATCGAGTGGTTTTTGCGATTATTATTGCTTCCCTCGTTTTGGCTTCAGCGATTATCACAGTCAGTGTGACCAGTCCTGGGTTGTCTCGGTTGAGTACACTGATATTCCTCGGCGCGGGATTAATGGGACTGTGGCTGCTAGTGTCCATTATTCGCTCAGGCACCTTATAACTCGACACCTGCAAATTTAATACTCATCAAAAAGAGACTAGGGCATTTAAGCCCTAGTCTCTTTGTCAATTCGTTATATTTATCGTTCTCGTTTCGTTTCGTCTAAATTCTTTCACGCCTACTTAACGGCGGCCTCTGCCGGCGATTAAACCGTAAATAAAGACGACAATCAGCGCCCCGATAATTGCAGGTAAGATAGCGAAGCCTTGAATCATAGGTCCGAAGTCGCTAAACAAGATACCGCCTAACCATGAACCTAAGAAACCTAAAATAATATTACCAATAATTCCACCTGGCACATCACGACTCATGATCGCTTCAGCTACCCAGCCAATAAGTCCACCTACGACTAACGAAATAATAAATCCCCACATACTACATCTCTCCTTTGTGTTTGAAAATATGTTTCTTTGTATGAAACCATCTTATCGTTTTCTGTTTCGAAGTGCAATTGGTTTGCTCACAACTTCCGTTAAAATCATTGCATCTCTCAAGCTATCCGCATAGGTTAGCTGTTTAACTAGTTTATTTTTCTTTCTGTTTTTAGAAGATGGTTTCGTTCGTTGGCGCCTTTTCGTGCGCGAGGCGCTAATTTCTTGTCGTGCTATTTCGGATTGCGTGGTTTCCATTTTTCTATCACGGTGAACAGAAGGCGCAGGAGAGCTGGATTTTTGCGGCTGCTTTCTTGGTAAGGGCTCACGTTTTTGTGCGCGTTCATTTCGCCGCGGTGTCTGCTGTTTTCTATTTTGACGTGGAGCGGCTTTGGCATTCCGTTTTTGTCGGATCTCTTCTAGACGTTTCTTTAACTCTTGTTGCTGCGAAGTCAGCGGTGTATTATTCATCTTCATCAGCTATTTCTCTTGAAATCGACTGTCTCATTTTTGAATCGGCTTGAACATTTTCCATATTGTAATAATCTAATACACCTAAACGGCCTGAACGGAAAGCTTCGGCGATCGCTAAAGGAACTTCCGCTTGTGCTTCAGTTACTTGTGCTTGCATTTCTTGTTCACGAGCTACAGCCATAGAGCGTTGCTCTTCCGCTTTCGCCTGGGCAATATTTTTATCCGCTTCTGCTTGGTCTGTTTGAAGCTGAGCGCCAATGTTACGGCCGACATCTACATCTGCAATATCAATGGAGAGAATCTCAAAAGCTGTACCTGCATCTAAACCTTTATTTAAAATGGTTTGAGACATGAGGTCAGGATTCTCAAGAATCGCCGCATGTTTTTCAGCGGAACCAACTGTCGTAACAATACCTTCACCAACGCGAGCGATGATCGTATCTTCTCCAGCACCACCGACAAGACGCTCGATATTTGCACGGACGGTAACTTTCGCTTTTGCTATTAACTCAATACCGTCTTTGGCTACAGCTGAAACTTTAGGTGTTTCAATCACTTTAGGATTAACAGAAACTTGGACCGCTTCAAATACATTACGGCCAGCTAAATCAATCGCAGCGGCTTGTTCGAAAGGAAGTTCGATATTTGCCCGCTCCGATGCGATTAAAGCATCAATCACATCATTAATATTTCCACCTGCCAAATGGTGAGCTTCCAAGTCATCAATATCCAAAGAAAGGCCCGCTTTTGAGGCTTTGATTTGTGGGCGGATGATGTCTCCTGGGTTTACTCGACGAAGTCTCATTCCTATGAGCGTGAATAAACCGACTTTCACCCCAGAGAAGTAAGCCGTCACCCATAAGCCAACAGGAACAAATCTGAAAAATACACTAATAACAGCCAAGATAAGGATGAAAATAATCAAATAACCAATGAAATTTGTTTCAAATAATGAATCCATAACATAATCTCCTCGTATTCTTTTTTAGGTTGCTTTTCTGACAACGATTTTTGTTCCATAAATCTCTGAGATGACAACTTCTGTTCCTTTCGCAATATGTCCTTGAGAGCTTAAGACATCAAATGACTGGGTGTAATCTTTAAAAGAAGCTTTTCCAGATGGACGCAGCGGTGTTGTTGCTTCACCGACTAAGCCAACTTCAAGAGGCGCTTTTTCTTCCGATTTAGCGGGCTCCTTGTTCTCCCGGCTACTTGTTTGAAGCACCAACTTATTCAAGTTCGAAAAAGAATATCCTTTTCGAACTAAAACAATAATCAGGATGGCCGAAACCACTAATGCAAGGCTTAAATCACGTACCATTAAGCCAAAATCGCCTGTCGTGTAATAGAGCCCAAAGGCCACCGAGACAAGACCTAACAGACCAAGCAAGCCAAAATCAGGAATAAAGACTTCCATCACAATTAAGACAAGCCCGATAACAAACAAGATGACAGGGGTCCAACTATATAAGCCGGACAAATAAAAGTAGCCAACCAGACTTGCAATAGCAGTTAAAAATCCAGTTTTTGTCCACGGGGTCAAAATGAAGACGATGATGCCGATAAATCCAATGGTTAAGAGTAAAGTTTCCATATAATCTCCCTCCTTTTTACTTTACTATCAACTTAATTATACCATTACAAAGAAGCTGAGGAAATGAAAACTCTTTAATTAAGAGGGAAGAATCAAAAAAAACCTCTTCTTTCTCACCGTGTGTTCATTATAAGTAAATAAACAATCATTTAAAAATGTATCCTTTTAGTTCGATTAAGGCCCCATTCGATCTAAAAGAGTAAGCGATTACCTTACTAGCGCCGCTGAGGATACTCTTTTCATCGATTAGTTTGTGAAACTCTCTCTATACTTTGAGTTTATAGGAAAAATAATGTACACTTATGTTAATAGATACATAATTAGCTTTAGAATGAAAATAAAATGAGCTTCTCACAATAAACTTACTCATATTAAAGGGAGATTATCATGGATAAAGAGTTGAAATACGAAGAGCTTGAGCGAGCGTTATATTTATTTAACAAAGGTGAATATTTTGACAGCTACTATACATTTGGAAATAAAAGAGAGGAGGAAGGCGTGCGATTCACCGTTTGGGCCCCTCATGCACAAGCGATTGCCGTCGTTGGTGATTTCAATGATTGGCATGAGGAAACCCATTTAGAAAAAGTAGGGGATACGGGGTCTTGGACAACAGTCGTCTCTGAGGCACAGGAAGGTGATTGCTACAAATATAAAATTGTGCAAGCGGATGGCACGGTCGCTTATAAAATTGATCCATATGCGTTGGAATTTGAAGTGCGGCCCAATGATGCATCTGTTGTAAAGGAACTGCCTGAGAAAGACTGGAAAGACACCAGTTGGTTTGCCATGCGAAACCGCTGGCCTATTTATGACCGGCCGATGAATATTTACGAAGTGCATTTAAGTTCATGGAAACACCATGCAGATGGTTCGTGGTACACCATTCCAGAGTTGCAAGCAGAGCTCATCCCATATGTGAAAGAAATGGGCTTTACCCATATTGAATTTATGCCGCTGATGGAACATCCACTAGACGCCAGCTGGGGCTATCAACCAACCGGCTTTTATGCCTTGTCTTCTAAATTTGGGACGATGAAAGAATTCCAAGATTTTGTCGAAGAAGCCCACCAGCAGGGAATCGGCATCATCATGGACTGGATTCCAGGGCACTACAATCGCAATGACTATGGCATGGCTTATTACGATGGGACACCTCAGTTTGAATATGCGGATCCTAATTTGGCCAACAATAATCGCTGGGGCACCTTGAATTTTGATTTAGGAAAAACAGAAGTCCAGAGTTTTCTTATTTCCAATGCGTTGTTTTGGATTGAAAACTTTCACTTAGATGGTTTAAGAGTGGATGCGGTCAGCAATATGCTGTATCTCGATTATGACGAAGGGCCTTGGACATTGAATGAAGATGGGTCCAATGACAATCGCAAGGGCGTTGAATTTCTTAAAAAATTGAATACGGTCATCTTTGAGCGGCATCCATCCATTATTATGGCTGCAGAAGAAAGTACCTCGTGGGAAGGTGTCACCCATCCCGTTTCAGAAGGCGGCTTAGGCTTCAACTATAAATGGAATATGGGTTGGATGAACGATACGCTTAAATTCTTTGAAATGGATCCTCTGTTTAGGAAAGATCACTTTAATTTAATTACCTTCTCTTTTATGTACACCTTTAATGAGAACTTCATTTTACCCTTTTCACATGATGAAGTTGTGCATGGAAAGAAATCCTTGATGCACAAAATGCATGGGGATCGCTACAATCAGTTTGCCGGCTTGCGGACATTGAAGTCGTATCAAATGTTCCACCCAGGGAAGAAATTAAACTTTATGGGGAATGAATACGGGCAATTTTTAGAGTGGAAATTCCATGAAGGATTGGAGTGGGAAAGCTTGGATGATGAGATGAATGCCAAGCATCTTGAATTCAACCGAGCGCTAAACTATTTTTACAGAGAACGACGTGAATTATGGGAATTGGACCATACCAATCAAGGGATTGACATTTTGGATGCGGACAATAAGGAAGAGTCTGTGTTGTTCTTTATGCGAAAAGGGACAAAACCGCGAGATTTCTTAATCGTGTGTTGTAATTTCACACCGGTCGAAAGACAAAATGTCCGGGTGGGTGTTCCTTATAAAGGGCAATACGAAGAGGTTTGGAACACGGAACTTGAAGAATTAGGGGGCACTTGGATTGAAGGACAAGGGACCGTTCGCACAGAGGAAGAACCGATGCATCAGCAAGAGCATTCCATCGACATTATTCTTCCTGCTTTAAGCGTTGTCGTATTTGCGCCAAAAAGAGTTTACGGAGTGCCAAAGCAATAAGGGGTTCCGTTTTCAAAAAAGAGGTAGAATAGTTAAAATGAAGAAGAGAACAAAACTATAGCAAAGGAGTGAAGGAAGGTTGTCTTCCGAATAATATGAAAACAGAAACAGTAGCAATGATACTAGCCGGAGGTCAAGGTTCAAGGTTAGGTAAATTAACAAAACAAACTGCCAAACCAGCCGTGCCTTTTGGAGGAAATTATCGGATTATCGATTTTGCGTTGTCTAATAGTGCCAACTCAAATATTAATACCGTTGGAGTCGTCACACAATATCAACCGCTTGTTTTAAACGAACATGTTGGGGATGGCGAAAATTGGGGTCTGAATCGACATCGCGGGGGTGCTACCATTCTACAGCCGTATTCGAGTGTCGATGGGGAAAAGTTCTTTAAAGGAACCGCACACGCGATTTATCAAAACATTGACTATATTGATATGTATAGTCCAGAATACGTGGTCATTTTGTCTGGGGACCATATTTACAAGATGGATTACCATGAAATGATTGAAACACATAAAGAAAAAGATGCCTTACTGACGATCGCGGTGATGGAAGTGCCATGGGAAGAAGCTTCCCGTTTTGGAATCATGAATACAGATGAAACGGGTCGCATTGTGGAATTCGAAGAAAAACCAGCAGAACCTAAATCAAACTTAGCTTCCATGGGTATTTATGTGTTTACATGGGACCGCTTGAAGAAATACTTGCAAGATAATGCTTCAAAAGCTACCGAATTCAGCGACTTTGGCCATCACGTCATTCCAGCTTATCTAAGAAATGGTGAGCCGGTCTATGCGTATAATTTTGAAGGGTACTGGAAAGATGTCGGAACCATTGAAAGTTTATGGGAAGCCAACATGGAATTCTTGGATCCAAATCATGAAATCAACCTACGCGATTCATCGTGGCGTATTTATTCTAAATCGCACAATACAACGCCCCAGCAGATTACAGAAACAGCAGATGTCACCGATTCGCTCGTGACGGATGGCTGCTTTGTGGCTGGAGATGTGGACCATTCCATTTTAAGTCATAATGTGAAAGTTGGAAAAGGTTCAGTTGTTAAAGAC
Source organism: Atopostipes sp. (assembly GCA_043425375.1). Taxonomy (GTDB): domain Bacteria; phylum Bacillota; class Bacilli; order Lactobacillales; family Carnobacteriaceae_A; genus Atopostipes. Next base: position 43,295 of record JBHWQC010000077.1, on the reverse strand, counting down.
AGTGTGATTATGCCGGGTACTGTAATTGGCGAAAACTGTCATATTGAAATGGCGATTGTCGGAGAGAATGTTTCGATTTATGATGGCGCTAAAATCATTGGTGAAACCGGCAATATTGCGGTAGTGGGGAACGAAGAAAGAGTAGGAGGACAAAGAGATGAGGACTAAATATGCAGCAATCTTAAACTTGGTTGAAGAAGAAGACGAATTAATGCCTCTAACCGATAGACGGCCGGTGGCATCTTTGCCATTTGCCTGTCGCTATCGTTTAATTGACTTTCCGTTTTCAAGTTTGTCAAATGCGCAAGTGAAATCAGCCGCTCTCTTTATTTCGGGATCTGGTCGCTCTTTGTATGACCATATCCGTTCAGGAATCAATTGGGGCTTAGACAACTTTGTGGGTGGCGGGATCTTTACACATTCACAACTCAATTTGAAATCGTCTCTGCCAAATAATGAAGAATACTTGGAAGACTACTACTACGATCATCGACATTATTTGAAACGTTCAAAAGCAAGTTACGTTATTTTGACAGGATCGAGAGTGTTATCCAATGTGCAAATCGACTCGATGCTGAACTATCATTTAGATAAAAATAGTAATATCACAGTCGCTTACAAAAAAGTCGCTCGTAAAGAAGTGAAAGCAGACACCGTTTCCTCTGCTTATCGCTTTAAACCGCAAAATGATAAACACATTGCAGAAGTGTATGCTTTAAAAGATTATCAAAACATGGATGAGGCGGTTGCTTTCGGCTTAGACTTTATGATTGCCGATATGCATGTAGCTTTAAATTATTTAGACCGATTAGAAGAGAAAGAATTGCCGGTCACTGTCAAAAACGTATTGGATTTGGCCACGCAAGATCAAGAAACAAGGGTTGTTGGCTATGAATATACCGGTTATATGAAAGCAATCGAAGACATTAAAAGTTACTTTGAAGCCAATATGGACATGCTAGACGAGAATAAATTTAACGCCTTGTTTTACCGCGAAGCCCCTGTGCTTACAAAATCAAAAAATTCTGCACCTACTTATTATGGGAAGCATTCGCATGTAAAAAATTCCTTGTTTGCAAATGACAGTGAAATTTATGGCGTTGTAGAAAACTCGCTGATCTCAAGAAAGAATTTGATTACCCAAGATACTGTGGTGAAAAATTCCATTATTTTGCAAAATTGCTTTATTGATGAAGGCGCTGAATTGAATTATGTGATTTTAGACAAACGAGTCCATGTTGAGAAAGGCGCTAAATTATCAGGAACACCTGACAATCCGCTTGTTGTGTCTAAAGAAGCAAGAGTACTGTCCACTGGTGAGATTGTGGAAGGGTGATGTCAAATGAAGCTATTATTTGCTGGAACAGAATGTGCCCCCTTTTTTAAATCAGGGGGGCTTGGAGATGTTCTAGGCGCTTTGCCAAAAGAATTGGCGAAGCAAGGGCATGAAGTCAGAGTCATTTTGCCGTACTTTACACAGCATATGCCAGAAGCTTATCAAGAAGAGTTAGAAGATGTCGCGCAATTTACAGTAGACGTTGGGTGGCGAGAGACGCATTGCGGCATCAAGCAATTAGAAAAAGAAGGCGTTACGTATTACTTTATTGATAACCTCTTCTATTTCGACCGTCCGGAATTTTATGGCTACGGAGACGATGCCGAAAGATTTGCTTTTTTCCAACTGGCGGCTATTGAAATGCTGGAAGTTGTCGATTTTATCCCGGAAATTTTCCACGTCAACGATTGGCAAACAGCAGCGATTCCCGTCCTGCTCAAAGACAAGTACCACTGGAAAGTTAAACTGCGCGATATCCGGACGGTGTTAACGATTCATAACTTGATGTTTCAAGGAATCTTTGATCAGTACGTCTTAGGTGATTTATTTGGCATCGGTTATGATGCTTTTCATGAGCATGGTCTAAAATACTATGACCGAGTGAATTTCTTGAAAGGCGGTCTTTACTATTCGGATTTGGTCACGACCGTCAGTCCGTCTTATGCCGAAGAAATCCAAACCCCTGCATTTGGGATGGGCTTGCATGAAGATTTACAAAAAGTCAGCGATAAATTGGTCGGCTTGCTGAATGGCATTGATTATGACACCTATGATCCGGAAACGGATCCGTCGATACCCGCTACTTTTTCAATCGATGATTTATCGGGGAAAGCGGAAAACAAAGCTGCTTTGCAAGAACAAGTGGGCTTGCCTGTGGATGCGGAAACGGCCTTAATGGGAGTTGTCACTAGACTTGATGAGCAAAAAGGCGTGCAGCTCATTATCGACAGTTTAGATGAGCTGATGACTTATCGAGATTTACAAATTGTTCTTTTAGGAACGGGAAAACCTTATTTTGAAGAGGCTTTTCACTACTTTACAGAAAAGTATCCGGAGAAATTTAAAGGGATTATTGATTTTGATATTAACCTCGCTCAACTCATTTATGCGGGCTGCGATATGTTCTTAATGCCTTCAGCTTTTGAACCATGCGGCTTGAGTCAGATGAATTCGATGCGCTACGGCACTTTGCCCGTTGTGCACGAAGTGGGCGGCTTAAAGGATACCGTTGTCCCTTATCACCATTTAACAGGTGAAGGAACCGGCTTTTCCTTTTATGATTTTGATGAATACACTATGATGAATACCATCGACCATGCCTTAACCATTTTTTATGATTATCCAGAAGAATGGGCAAATTTAATCCGACAGGCGATGGAGGAAGACAACAGTTGGGAAAATGCGGCGCAGGCTTATGTAGAACAATATAAACGCCTTGCTTTTTAAACAGCCGAATAAAGGATGAGTGAGAATGGATGCGGAAATAAAAGTGCGTATTAAAAGGCTTTTATTTGCAGAGCATCCATTCTCATTCTATACATGCTAGTATTGGAGGAAAACAATGACACGAACAGTAAAAGAGTTTATTCAAGAATACAAGGAAATGTTTGAATCTACATACGCTTTTCCTTATAAAGAAGGAACCACGGAGCAGCATTATCATGCGTTGGGACGCTTAATTGGACGTTATTTGTCCAAAGATTGGAGCAATACACGAACGATGTATCGTGGGCGCAAGGCGAAACAAGTGTATTACTTTTCTATGGAGTTTTTGCCTGGGACTCAGCTCACCAATAATATGTACAATTTAGGCCTGCTTGATACCGTACACGAAGGGCTGGAACAGTTAGGACTGGACTATAAACAAATCGAACGCGCAGAGCCCGATCCTGCTTTAGGGAATGGGGGACTTGGCCGTTTGGCGTCTTGTTTTATGGACTCGCTTGCGTCCCTTGGAATACCGGGCCACGGCAATGGGATTCGCTACCAATATGGCTTGTTTGAACAAAAATTTGTCGATGGCCATCAAGTTGAAGTGCCCGATCACTGGCTGAGACGGAAAAACGTTTGGGAAACGAGAAACGAACAATCCTCTTGTATGGTCCGCTTTGGCGGAAATGTATGGCTGGAAGAAGGTAAACAGGGGAATTTAACGCCAAAATACGAACACACAACCAACGTTTTAGCTGTGCCTTATGATACACCGGCGGTCGGTTATCGCAATGACATTGTAAATAATGTTCGCCTGTGGTCGGCTGAGATTCCTGAAGAGGAAGAAAGCCATTATGCTACTCTTGAATCACGTCGTGAAATCCAAGAAATTACACAAGTGCTCTACCCAGATGATTCCAACTATGAAGGCTTGCTGCTACGACTAAAGCAGGAATATTTTATGGTTTCTGCTGGAGTACAATCAATTGTGCGTCATTTTAAAAAGTATAATGTCAAACGTACGCATATGCCTGAATATATTCAAATTCATATTAACGACACCCACCCGGCTTTAGTTGTGCCCGAATTAATGCGCATCTTAATTGATGAAGAGTTGATGAGCTGGGACAGTGCTTGGGAAATTACAAAGAAAGTGTGTAGCTATACCAACCATACGATTTTAGCTGAAGCGCTTGAAAAATGGCCGGTAGAGATGGTCCAAAACTTACTGCCACGGATTTATATGATTATAGAAGAAATTAACCACCGCCATATTGAAGAAGTGAAAGAGATTTACGGGGAAGAAAAAGCTTGGAAAACATCGATTATTCGCGACGGCATGGTGCATATGGCGCATTTAGCGATTATTGGCAGCCATAGCGTCAACGGCGTGGCGCGTCTGCATACAGAGATTTTAAAAGACGAGACTTTACAGCCCTTTAATCTGTTATATCCAGACCGTTTTAACAATAAAACAAATGGCATTACCCATCGTCGATGGATTCACTTATCAAACCCCCGTTTATCTTCTTTGATTGATGAAAAAATTGGCGAAAAATGGCGTGTATCTCCTTCGGAAATGAAACTGCTTAAAGGCTTTATCGATGAGGATGCTACGTTAAACGAATTGGCAGCCATTAAACACGAGAACAAAAAACGGTTTGCTGATTTAGTCTATCGAGAAATGGGCCTTGAAATCTCTCCAGATGCGATTTTTGATGTGCAAATTAAACGCCTGCATGCCTATAAACGGCAACATTTGAATATGTTGCATATTTTAGCCCGCTATCTATACATTAAAGAAAATCCAAAAGAAGAGCTGCAACCGCGCGTCTTTATTTTCGGCGCCAAGGCGGCTCCGAGCTATATTTATGCAAAGGAAATCATTAAAGTCATCAACTCACTGGCAGATTTAGTGAACAACGACCCTGATGTCGGTGACAAATTGAAGATTGTCTTTATTGAAAATTACGGGGTTTCCTATGCGGAACGCATTATTCCAGCTGCTGATGTGTCTGAACAGATTTCACTTGCAGGGAAAGAAGCGTCCGGAACAAGTAACATGAAACTGATGTCCAACGGAGCGTTGACGCTCGCAACGCTTGATGGCGCCAACGTTGAGATTAACCAGTTGGTGGGGGATAAGAATATGTTCTTATTTGGGTTAAATGCGGAGGAAGTCAAAAAACTGCAGCCTCACTATAATCCATATGAAATTTACCAAAACGATGACCGTATCCATCAAGTAATGAATGCGTTAACCGATGGGACAATTCCTGGCATTGAGTCAGAAGGACAATCCATCTTCGATTCGCTCGTGCACTATGGCGATGAATATTTTGTTTTAGAAGATTTCAACTCGTATGTCGAAGCGCAACAAGCAATTGACGAATTATATGCAGATCAAAAAGCTTGGAATCAAATGGTGCTGTTGAATATTGCAGAAAGTGCACCATTTTCCGCTGACTTTACAATTAAACAATACGCGGATGAAATCTGGCATGCGCATTCTTATGCTGAACCAGGGAAAGGGGTCCAGTTAGTGGACCGCGAATCCATCTTATCGACGAAATAACCATGAAAAAGCAGACCTCCTAAAAGGTCTGCTTTTTTTATATAACGTTAAGCGATAACGCCAAAGTATAAAAGAACCACCGCACCAATAATGATTCGGTACCAACCGAAAGCAGTAAAGTCATTCTTTTGAATATAGCTCATCAAAAACTTGATGGCAAAGACAGATACCACAAAGGATGCGATGCTTCCGACGATTAATACGATCAGTTCTTCCGGCGTAAATTGAAAGCCAAAACCAAGCAGTTTGACTAGACTAGCTCCAAACATTACCGGAATCGACATAAAGAATGAAAACTCGGCGGCAATAGGGCGGTCAGCTCCAATTAAAATACCACCCATAATGGTTGAACCTGACCGGGACGTCCCTGGAATTAAGGAAAGTACTTGGAAAAGCCCTACTTGAAAAGCTTGTTTCGGTGTAAAAGTTTCCCAACTCGTCGCTTTCGTTGGGCGTGTTCGGTTCCACCGTTCAATTACAATAAAGGCAATACCATAAACAATCAAAGCAATGGCTACTGTTTGCCAATTATAGAAGTACTCATTGACAACATCTTCAAACAACAGCCCCATAATCCCTACTGGAATGATTCCGATAATAACTTTGAACCAAATGTTCCACGTTTTTTTCTGCAAATCTTTCGTCGGTTGAGAAAAGGGATTCAGCCGCTGAAAGTAAATTAAAATGACTGCAAAAACAGAGGCGAGTTGAATCACCACAAAATACATTTCTTTAAAAGCGGCACTTTGATTTAAGACTAAAAATTCATCCACTAAAATCATATGCCCGGTACTGCTAATGGGAAGCCATTCTGTAATCCCTTGGACAATCCCTAAAATAATCGATTTAATCATTTCTACTAACAAGCTTGTTCACTCCTTCAAAATACTTACCACAATATAATACGCTACTTTTGAAGAAAAACCAAAATCTTTTTCAAAAGCAATCGTTTTCTCGAAAAATATTTTGGTGACTTCTCCCTAAATGGTACAATGATTCGAGAAGGAGAGAAATCATTTTGGCATTTGAACGCAAAAAAGCGCCCCAAGAGCGACCGGATCAAAAATATTGGAACCTTTTAAAAGCTTACTGGCTAATAGTGCCGGCTTTGTTTTTTATTCTCGTTCTGCCTCGAATCACTGAGTCGCCAGAACTGCAGACGGTTTACAGAGAGGATGTGTCGCCGCTTGTCTATCAGAGTATGAATATGGGCTTGGCATTTGTCTTTCACCACACCCATGTCTCTGAACGGACGCGAAATGGAGCGGGAGATAAACTCTTAAAAGTAGCAGGCGTCCAACAGTTACTCTCAAGAAATCTTTTTGGGTTTCTATTTGTTTTGTTTGTTTGGTATAAACTACCTAACAGAGTCAATCCCGCTTATTTTACGGAGGAAGAGAAAAACCAAAGCGCTTTTCAGCCAAAAACACTCTATATACTTGCCGGTGTGATATTATCAATCACTTTACTAGTTAATGTTAGTCAATTTCTGTTAAATTAATTATAATGAACAGAGAACAGAAAAATCGAAAGAAGGGGATAAAAATGGCACTTTTTGATTTTTTGAAAAAAAATGAGAACAAAGAAACGACACTTTACAATTTAGTGGATGGCGAAGTTATTCCGATAGAAGAGGTTCCAGATCCTGTATTTTCACAAAAAATGATGGGTGACGGCTTTGGCGTTGAACCAACAAATGGCGAGGTGTACGCTCCAGTAGAAGGGAAAGTGGTTTCTGTCTTCCCAACTAAACACGCCTTAGGTCTTGAATTGGACAACGGCATTGAAATTCTCGTGCATATGGGTGTGGATACAGTTGAGCTAGAGGGAGGACCTTTTGAAGTCCATGTCAACGAAGGAGACAAAGTCACGCAAGATACTTTATTAGCAACAATTGATTTAACGGCACTCGATACTGCAGAAAAGCCGAAAACAATCATTGTTGTTTTCACGAATATGGATGAAGTAAAAAGCTTTACTCTAGATAAAACAGGAACAGTTTCACGTGGAGAAGTTATAGGAGAAGTCGAAAGCAATTAAATCGGCTGAAATAGAATAAAAAAGACGGAATCGAGGGGTTACCCCTTCGGTTCCGTCTTTATTTTGTGGGTAAAGCGGCAGCTTGACTGTAAACCTGACACAAATTTCAAAAACGCCTCATAAATAGACTGCCACCGGTTGTGAAATGCGAAGATGCAACCGGTGGGAGAATAAATACGAAAGGCAGCTAGTAAACTTAACCCTCAATCAATTTGTTTAAAGATTAAGAGCAAAGCTGCTGCGTTTTTTTAACACGCAACAATTTAGTGCTAAAAATCAGTTGCATGTTTTAAAAACACAACAGCCAAACGCCAAAAACCTGTTGCGTTTTTTATAAATGCAGCAGGAAACAGTTTTCTAGCTGTTGTGAGTTTCTAAAACGTAACAGGTAAACAGCTCAATAAGCTCATACTTAAAAAGTTAAACAAAAAACTAGAAAATGAGCGAAACCTCATTTTCTAGCCTTTATCTTTCCAAAGGAATCTTTAAACGTTGGCGACACAGACTACTTCAGGTCCTTCAACTTCTTTTTGAAGCAAGGAGAGTTTGCCTGTTTCTCCATCTCGTTCAAACAAAGTCAAATAATCTTCATCTTGATGGCCAACGACTACATACTGATCATCCGATGTTAAGTTGAAATCTCTTGGTGTTTCGCCTTCCGTTGGTGTGTAATTCAGAAGAGAAATTTTACCTTCTTGATCCACCGCATAAGTGACAATAGAGTTGTGTCCGCGATTGGATGCATATAAAAAGTTCCCGTCGTTTGAAATGCGGATAGCCGCCCCACTATTAAAGCCTTCATGATCGGATGGAATTGTTGAAATGGTTTGTTTCACGGAAAATTCACCACTTATCGTATCGTAATCTAAAACGAGCACTTCACTGCTTAACTCCCCAAATAAATACGCTTGATCTAAAGTAGGATGGAAGACTAAGTGGCGCGGTCCCGTACCAGGCGCAACCTTTAAATGTGTCTTCTCCTTTAACTTGCCATCTTTTGAGACTTCGTACGTATACACTTTGTCGGTCCCTAAGTCACAGGCCACAACAAACTGTTCATCAGGTGTTAAATGCAGATAATGGGCATGCGGCGCATCTTGATTTTCATGCACGGAGCTTCCTTCATGTGCTACTGTGTCGGCTAATTCTAAATGCCCTTTATGATCTGTTTTGTAAACAGCCACTTCCCCATTGTGGTAGTTTGCCGTATAAACCAACTGACGCTTGGCATCATAGGAAACATAGCAAGGTGCTGCACCCTCCGCTAAAACAACGGATTGGCGTTTGTAAGAACCATCTTCTTGTTTCACCAAGGAAACTAAGCCACCCTCATTATTTTCGCTGATGACCGAATAGAGGATAGAAGCATCCTCATTTGTAGCGAGGTAAGTTGGATTTCCTACTTCAGCCACTAAAGATAAATTCTCTAACTTTTGGGTGTCTTTGTTTAATTCAATCCGATAAATTCCTTTACTTGTTCTTCTTGTATACGTGCCGAGCAACAATTCAATTGACATGAATATTCCCCCTTATAAAATTTACGCTAAAACAAGTATAACAAATCCCCACCCGTTCCAAAACTGTTAGCTTCTTCATAGGTTAAATGTTTGGCGTTATCCATACGAATTGCTGGAGGAAATGTGCTAAAATAGAAAAAAGGATAGTTGATGAGGGGGACGCTTTAGTGGATAAATTAAAAAGAACAGAAACAAATAGAAAACAGCATCTGTCAGAGACCTGGTTTTGGAAATATGTGATTGATAATAAGTTTGTTTCGACTGTGATTATCTTTCTTTTACTTTTTATAACGATTTATGTCTTTTTGCAAATTTCTCATATTTTTTCATGGGTGGGACAAATTCTTTCAATCATTGGTCCGCCAATTGTCTTTGCGATGATTTTTTATTATTTGTTAAAACCGATAGTCGATCAGTTGGAAAGACGAGGGATGTCACGAAAACTAGCGATATGGTTAGTGTTTTTAGGCATCTTATTCATTCTTGCTTTGTTGATTACTTTTCTCATTCCAGGGATACGGGAGCAGTTTACGACATTAATCGTAGAGTTTCCATCGTATTGGAACTCGGCTTTAGCGCAGTTGGAAGAGTTCTTCTATACAGACTGGATCACTCAACTTTATCAAGAAGCGCAAGCAACCAATCTGATAGAAAGAGTCACCCAACAATTAACCAATGTCTTCAGTGTCACTATTGACAGCCTGGGTTCGTTTTTTGGCAGCCTGACGCGTGTGGTCGTCACCATTTTTACAATGCCTTTTGTGTTGTATTACTTTTTGGCCGACAGCAATCGCTTTAAACAGGGAATTATCAATATCACGCCTACCAGAGCACGACCGACACTGAATAAGTTTATGTTCCAAGCCAGTGATCAAATTGGTGCCTATGTACGGGGTGAGTTGTTGGTGGCGGTGGCGGTGTCAATTATGTTTTATATTGGCTACCGCATTATTCATCTGGATTACGCGCTTTTATTGGCGATTGCAGCGGGCGTGCTGAACTTGATTCCGTATTTAGGCTCGATTCTGGCTTCGGTTCCAGCCATGATTATTGGTGCTTTTATTTCGCCTTGGAAATTTATCCAAGTCCTCTTGGTTCTTGCTGTGGAGCAATTGATTGAAGGGCGAGTGGTCAGCCCGCAGATTCTTGGCAATCGACTCGATCTGCATCCGCTCGTCATCTTATTCATTTTACTTATTGCCGGCAGCTTATTCGGCTTTATGGGGCTTATTTTAGCTGTACCTGGTTTTGGCATCTTACGTGTACTATGGAATCTCTTCTTTGAATGGCTAAGAAACAGTTATGACTATTATGATGAAATTGTGGTTGAAGAGGTGGTAAAAGAGGAGAGAGTAGAGGAATAAATGAGCCCTTTCACTCTTCTCTCGAAATTGAGATTTGCTTTCAGTTCAGACATTGGCTATAATTAAATAATGTGTTGTAAGCCGAATAAACGATGACAGGAGTGAAAAATGTGTGTTCACCGACCTTTCAAAATCTAAGTGAAGAGAAAAAGAATCGAATTGTCCATGCCGCTTTAGAAGAATTCTCTAGCCGGTCATTCAGTGATGCTTCGATAACAAATATCGTAAAGAAAGCTGAAATATCAAGAGGAAGCTTCTATCAATACTTTGGGAACAAAGAAAATTTGTACAATTACCTCGTCCATCACCTGTACGCTATTCACCGTAGTGATTTATTAGACATTCTCATCCAAAACTCTGGGAATTTATACGATTCGCTATTGTCATTTTTTAATTCATATATCGATCAACTTGTCAGCTCAAAATACTTTTCCTTTTATAAAAATACGTTTTTATATGTCAATCATCACCTGTTAGGAAAAGAAGGTATTTTTAGTCTGTCGAATCAGTCATCGAGTAGAGAACAACAACAACAACAGTTTATTGATGTCATCAACATGGATAACATCAAAACGGATTCAGGGAAAGAAACCTTGGAATATATCTATTTTATGGTGACCGCTATCCATCATATGATTATCGATGGCTTCGTCAATGATTTATCTGTAGAAGCCATCAAAGAAAAAACCTTTAGAGCTGTTAATTGGCTTTATTATGGGATTCATGATAGCAATAAGTAAGAAGAAAGAAAAGGAAGTAGATGAATAAATGAAAAGAATTTTTACACTATTGAACCCACGCCGAATAGCGTGGCTCTTCATTTTTCTAGTCATACAGGCCGGTGCTTTGCTGTTGATTCCAACGATAGCAGCCGATATTGTAGACTATGGAGTGGCCGTAGGGGATATTGATTATATTCTCCGAAATGGCGGTTTGATGGTTTTAATTGCACTCATCGGTTTTGCCGCTTCGATTATGAATGTGTATTTTTCCGCAACGGAGTCGCAAGCGGTAGGTTCGCAGTTAAGAGAAAAACTGTTTGATAAAATCATGTATTTCTCTAACGAAGAAATTGATCAATTCGGAATTTCAACGCTAATGACCCGGACCACGAGTGATGTCATGCAAATCCAGCAAATTTTAATGTTTGTTTTGCGTTTGATGATATTGGATCCTTTAAGAATACTCTTTGCGGCTGTCTTAGCCTATATGCGAGAACCGCAACTGACTTTTATCTTTATTATTATTGTCCCTATCTTACTCGTGCTTATTACCTTTATTTTAAGAAAAGTGAGTCCTTTATTCCGTTCGTTGCAAGTGAAAACGGACCGGATTAACCGAATTTTTCGAGAAGGACTGACAGGGATTCGAGTGATTCGTGCCTTCTTGCAAGAAGATTACGAAGAAGAACGCTTTGATGAAGCCAACAAGGACTATAAAGATACATCACTTGCGGCGCATGTGTATATGGCTTCATTGATGCCTTTGATGATTTTACTGGCCAGTGGAACGACCATCCTTATCTTTTATTTTGGGGCGCAATATATTAGTGTCGGTGAGATGCAAGTTGGGAACTTAATCGCCTTTACGTCATATGCCATGAATATTTTAATGGGAATTATGGCCCTTTCCTTAATCGTTACCATGTTGCCTCGAGCGCAAGTAGCGATTGAACGTGTGCTTCAAGTCATTGACACACCAAACCGCATTGAAGATCCAAAACGGGCGTTAGCGTTAGAGATTGAGGAGGAAGACTTGGTCTTGGAATTCGATCATGTGGACTTCCGTTACCCAGGGGCTGAAAAATTGGCTTTGGAAGATATTGATTTCACCTTGAAACAAGGTGAACGATTAGCTATTATCGGCGGAACGGGTGCTGGGAAAACAACCCTTTCAAACTTGTTTTTACGATTATATGACGTCGAGTCAGGAGCAGTACGCGTGAATGGCACGGATATTCGCGACATTAGCCAAGAAGAATTACGCGCTTTGATTGGATTCGCTCCGCAAGAAGCTTTGTTGTTTTCTGGAACTATTCGAGAGAATTTACAATACGGAAATCCTGAGGCGACGGATGACGAATTATGGCGAGCCCTTGAAGTGGCGCAGGGTGCAGATTTTGTTTCTTCCTTACCTAAACGCCTAGACGCCCGCGTTGAACAAGGCGGCTCCAACTTTTCAGGTGGCCAGCGTCAACGGCTAAGTATCGCCAGAGCGCTTGTAACTGATGCGCGGCTTTTAGTATTTGATGATTCCTTCTCTGCTTTGGACTTTAAGACGGACGCTAATTTAAGAAAAGCCTTAAAGCCGGTGACCACAGACAAAGCGGTCATTATTATCGCCCAGCGCATTAGTACCGTGCTTGATGCCGAGCAAATTATCGTCTTGGACAATGGTCGGATTGTCGGGCAAGGAACCCATGAAGAATTGAAAGAAAACAACGCAGTTTATCAAGAAATTATTGAATCACAAATGAAAGGGGAGGATATTTAATGGCGAAAGAGGAAATGAATCAAAACCCGCGAGCGAGACGAGCAAAAGACTTTTGGGGAACGATTCGCCGGTTAATTCAATATATGTCCACACGCTTTTGGGCATTGTTTGCTACCATTCTCTTTGCAATTGCAGCTGCTGTCTTTTCTGCGATTACACCAACCTTAGTCGGGCAGGCCACAACCGTTATTTTTGAGGGCGTGACTGATGGCTTGGCGTTGCGAGATGCTGGAGAAACGGTAAATGTATTTCCCATTGATTTTGATGCGGTGCATCGTATTCTTCTCACCTTAACTGTCTTGTACTTGTTGCAAACAGTTTTCAGATATATTCAAAACTATGTCACAGGTGTGGTTGCGCAAAGAACGGTTTACGATATGCGGAAAGACTTGAAAGAAAAACTGAGTCGATTGCCTATTGAGTACTTTGATACCCACCCAACAGGAGACATCATGTCAAGGGCCGTCAACGATATCGAACAAGTAGCCAATACCTTGCAACAGTCCTTGTCGCAATTTATCTTAGCGAGTGTGACCTTTGTGACGGTATTAATTGCCATGTTAGTCGTCAATATTCCGCTGTCTTTAATAGTGATTGCCAGTGTGGGCTTAAGCGCATTGCTTATTGCGTTTCTAGCGCCTAAATCGCAAAAGCAATTTGCCAAACAGCAACGCGTCGTTGGACAATTAAACGACCGAGTGGAAGAAACCTATGCGGGTCATACAGTTGTACGCACATACAATCGTGAGGACCGTGAAATTGAACGATTGAAAGAACATAGTGACAACTTGTACGATGCGTCTTGGCGTGCGCAATTTTTCTCAGGTATTATGATGCCGGCAGTAAACTTTGCACGTGATTTGGGCATTTTTGGGGTCACTTTATACGGTGGCTTTGGCGTATTGAATGGCACCATTCCTTTAGGATACGTGCAATCCTTTATCCAATACACCAACCGTTTCTCACAGCCTATTCGTCAGGTCGCGCAATTAGCGAACAATATTCAAATAACCATTGCAGCATGTGAGCGGATTTTTGAACTTTTGGATGAACCGGAAATGGAAGAAATTACGGCGAATGTAGAGGTCAAAGAGGATTCACCTTATATTATTGAGTTTGAACATGTGCAGTTCGGTTACGGAGACGATGAATTACTGATGACCGATTTCAATTTACAAGTAGAAGAAGGGCAAATGATTGCGGTTGTTGGACCAACTGGGGCAGGGAAGTCGACGTTGATTAACTTGCTGGAGCGTTTTTATGATGTGAGCGGAGGAAGTATCCGGTATAAAGGACAAGATATTCGCGACTTTACACGGGAAGAAATGCGCGAACATTATTCGATGGTGCTTCAAGATACTTGGTTATTTAACGGAACCATTTGGGACAATATCGCGTATGGAAACGACGAAGCAACCGATGAAGACATTTTGAATGCAGCGAAAGCGGCACATGTGGATGAATTTGTCCGACGCCTGCCAAAAGGATACAATACAGTTATCAACGAAGACGCTTCAAACATTTCACAAGGGCAGAAGCAATTAATTACGATTGCACGTGCTTTCTTAGCCGATCCAGAAATCCTTATCCTAGATGAAGCGACGTCTTCCGTGGATACGCGGACCGAGGCGCTGATTCAAGAAGCGATGAATAACGTCTTAGCGAATCGGACCAGTTTCGTGGTGGCGCACCGCTTGTCGACTATTCGTGACGCGGATAAGATTATTGTAATGAACCAAGGGGATGTTGTTGAAACAGGCACCCACGATGAATTAATCGAGAAAGATGGCTTCTATGCGGACATTTACAATGCCCAATTCGCAACGCCAGATGACTTAGTACTCGCTTAATAGAAGGATTAGAGAGCTCTTTTGACAAGCCATTGTCAAAAGAGCTCTTTTCATTGGATTGGCTTGTACTTTTGTTTGGCATTCGTTATAATTTTTAAGGACTATAAACTACTTGCAATAAAAAGTGAAGTGGAATTGGAAGGTTGGACAGCATGGCACAATTATATTTTAGATATGGCGCAATGAATAGCGGGAAATCCATTGAAGTGATGAAGGTGGCCCATAATTATGAAGAACAAAACAAGGCCGTTCGCATTTACACAAGTGGTGTAGATGACCGCGATGGCTTGGGTATGATTTCCAGTCGTACAGGAATGCGACGTAAAGCGACACCTATTCATGAAGCGACGAATGTTTTGGAAGAGATTAAACAAGCAGATGAAAAAATCTGGTGTGTGCTTATCGATGAAGCGCAATTTCTAAAAAAAGAACATGTCATTCAGCTAACCAAAGTCGTAGATGAATTAAAAATTCCAGTGATGTGCTTTGGCTTAAAAAATGATTTTATGAATAATTTATTTGAAGGTTCAAAATATCTTCTCTTATATGCGGAAAAAATTGAAGAAATTAAGACGATTTGTTGGTACTGTGGAAAAAAAGCAATCATGAATTTGCGTATCAGTGATGGAACCCCTGTGTATGAAGGCAAACAAATTCAAATTGGCGGAAATGAAAGTTATTTCCCGGTTTGCCGCCATCATTACTTCCACCCAGAGATTGAAGAAGGAAGAGATGAACATGGACATATTTGATCAATTAGAAAATGTAGAAATTCGTTATGGTGAAATCAATGCAATGTTGAGTGACCCTGAAATCACCAAAGATACAAACAAATTACGAGAACTCAGTAAAGAAGAAGGGGACCTGCGAGAAACGGTCCAAGAGTATCAAAAGTACAAAGAAATTAAACAAGGTCTAGAAGAGACGGAAGAGTTACTGAGTGAATCTTTGGACCCGGAAATGAAAGAACTCGCGGAAATGGAACGCGACGACTTAGTTGCCCAAAAAGAAGCAATCGAAGAAAAATTGAAGTTCCTCTTAATTCCTAAAGACGAAAATGACGGGAAAAACGTCATTATGGAAATTCGTGGGGCAGCGGGCGGAGACGAAGCCCAATTATTTGCCGGTGATCTGTTCCATATGTATCAGAAATTTGCCGATAAACATGGTTGGAAAGTCGAAGTGCTCGAATCTACGACAACCGGTATAGGTGGCTTTAAAGAAATTATTTTCCAAGTGAATGGGAAAGATGCGTATGCCAAATTGAAATACGAAAATGGCGCGCATCGCGTACAACGTGTACCTGAAACCGAATCCCAAGGACGAGTGCATACTTCGACAGCAACAGTGGTTGCGTTGCCGGAAGTCGAAGAGTTTGATATTGATATTGATAAAAATGATATTCGTGTCGATATTTACCGCGCGAGCGGGGCGGGTGGTCAGCACGTCAATATGACCGACTCGGCCGTCCGCTTAACGCACGAACCAACAGGTATTGTTGTGGCGATGCAAGATGAGCGTTCCCAGTTAAAGAACCGCGAAAAAGCGATGAAGATTCTACGTTCTCGTGTGTATGACCATTTTGAAAGAGAAGCGCAGGCTGAAGTGGACGCCGAACGTAAATCAGCAATCGGAACAGGTGACCGTTCAGAACGGATTCGGACATACAACTATCCGCAAGGCCGGATTACAGACCACCGCATCAATTTAACGGTTCATAAATTGGAACAAGTATTAGGCGGCGACTTAGATGAAATTGTTGAAGAATTAACGCTTCACGACCAAGCAGAAAAATTGGAGCAGTTATAAATGTTAATCGAAAAGTCTGAACACCTCACATATTATGAAGTCCTCCAAAGGGCTTCTTCTTTTTTGGCCGAAATCGGTCACTCCTCTTTTGTGGCAGAATGGCTGCTGCGTGAGCGTTTAGGTTGGGATAAAACACAACTGATTCTAAATTATGAAAAGGAAATAGCCGCTAAAGAGCTCGAGCAATTTAATCAAGATTTAAAGGATTTTTTTGCCGGCAAACCGATGCAGCAAATTATCGGCCATGAATGGTATTACAATCGAAAATTCAAAGTGACGAAAGATACGCTAATCCCAAGGCCTGAAACCGAAGAGTGGCAAGACCGCGTGCTCAAGCTTTTGGACGCCAGAGAGGAATTGCACGTGATTGATATCGGAACGGGAACGGGTGTGTTAGGTATCACACATAAATTGGAACGACCGCAGGATTCCGTCACCTTAACAGATATCAGTGCTGAAGCGTTAGCGGTGGCTAAGGAAAATGCCCAGCGGCTTGATGCGGAAGTCACGCTTAAGTTCGGAAGTTTGTTTGAACCTGTGAGTGAGGAAAGGTTTGATGTCATTTTATGCAATCCGCCTTACATCAGCGAAACTGAAGTCGATGTGATGGATCAATCCGTGCTCGAATACGAACCAAAATCCGCCTTATTCGCAGAGGATAATGGTTTAGCTATTTATAAGGAATTGGCGGCTTCTGTAAAAAATCATGTCAAACTCGGTGCACGCATCTTTTTAGAAATCGGCTATAAACAAGGTGAACAAGTGGCAGAGATTTTCAAGAAGCGTCTGCCCGACGCCACTGTCGAGATTTGGAAAGATTTTAATGGGTTAGATCGGGTAATCGCCATTCACATACTCTAGACAGAGTGTGGTAAAAAAATTCCATTCAGATAAAAGAATGTCAAAAAATGAATAAATTACAGAAAGAATGATTCTAAATGAAAACCCAACTGTTAAAGAAAGATGAACTGGAAAAAGCCGCCCAATTGATTCAAGCGGGAGAAATTGTGGCTTTTCCAACCGATACTGTTTACGGATTAGGGGCAGACGCAACAAATGAACAGGCCGTTCAAAAAATATTTAAAGCCAAAGGTCGTCCCTCTAATCGACCAATCAGTGTGCTTTTGAGTGATCCAAAAGAGATCGAACAGTATGCGAAGGAGATCGCCAAAGAAGTGTGGTGGCTTGTTGAAAAATATTGGCCGGGCCCTTTGACGATTATTTTGAAAAACAAAGGACAATTTGCGCCTACTGTCACAGCTGGGAAAGAGACGATTGGGTTGCGGATGCCGGCGAATCAAATTGCCCTGGATTTTATCCAGCAAGCTGGCACGCCACTAGCGACGCCTAGTGCCAATACCTCCGGCCGACCAAGTCCGACGAAGGCAGAGCATGTGTTGATAGATTTGGACGGGAAAATATCGGCTGTGATAGATGGCGGCGAAACATCAACGGGTATTGAATCAACGGTGCTTGATTTTTCCAATCCGAAACAGCCTATCATTTTACGACCTGGAAATATTTCCAAAGCACAAATCGAAGAAACGATTCAACGGTCAGTCAGTCTAAAACAACCCGACAAATCGGAAAAACATTATAAGCCGTCCATCCCCCTCTACATTGTAGAATCGAATTGGGAAGACTGCATGCGTAAAATGCTTGAGCAGGGCGAAAAAATTGCCCTCTTAGCCAGTGAAGAAAAAATTCATCCCTATAAAAACCAAGCAGTGGCTTATTATTCATTAGGTCAGACAGGCGACATCGCTTCTGCCAATCGCCTGTTATTTGATGGGCTGCGTACCTTAGAACAGACAGAGGCAACCGTTATTTTAGCGGAAGCATATGCCAAAGGTGAGTCAAGTGTCGCTTATATGAATCGCTTACACAATGCAGCGGATAAAAAGTCAATATAAAAAGTGGATATAGGTAGATTTATTGGTTGAAATTGTGTAATGTTGTAAAGATGGAAAAAAAGCAGTATAAATAAAAGGAGCGAAAGAAAATGGAAAAGTTTCATGTGATTGAACACCCTTTAATTGAGCATAAGTTGACGATACTCAGAGATAAAAATACAGGGACAAAAGATTTTAGAGACTTGGTTAACGAAATTGCTCGTTTACTTGCTTATGAAGTTTCCCGAGACTTACCCTTAGAAGACATTGAAATTGAAACCCCCCTTGTAAAATCAACTCAAAAAGCGATTGCCGGTAAAAAAGTGGTTATTGCACCCATTTTACGTGCCGGTTTAGGTATGGTTGATGGTATATTAGATTTGATCCCTGCAGCTCGTGTCGGTCATGTGGGCCTTTACCGGGATGAAGAAACCATGCAGCCGGTTGAATACTTTGTGAAAATGCCAAATAATTTAGAAGATCGACATATGTACTTAGTCGACCCTATGTTAGCGACGGGGGGCTCGGCCATTGCAGCCATCGATTCTGTCATTGAGCGAGGCGCAAAACCTGAAAATATTAAATTTATTTGTCTTGTTGCCGCTCCCGAAGGCGTAAAAGCTTTACATGAAGCGCATCCGGATGTTGAAATCTTCACCGCAGGCTTAGATGAAAAATTAGATGAGAACGCGTATATTGTTCCAGGTCTGGGAGACGCTGGAGACCGCTTATTTGGTACGCTTTAGAGTGAATAATATTCATTCGTGATTTTTAGAAGGGATGCATCATGGAATTTATTCGTATGCAATCAGTGATTACTTTAATTTCACTAACATTTTTTGTAGGCGTCAGTTTTTGGAGCCTGCAGAGTTTGAGATTGGATCATCTGTTCAAAAAATACAAAGTACAGCAAATTCGAGCCTTATATCTTATTTTATCGATTGTCATCGGCTACAATTTGAGCGAATTTTTTATGGACTTTTTGACTCATTCTCAAAATCTTATTTATTTCTTCCAATAAGCAACACCAGTGAAGAAGAAACATTAAAATATATGCAGGGACCCCGATAATTTTTTCCTTTGGACGTATGCTATCGTATAAGTGAAAAATCGATAAGGCGTATGTATCGCGACAAGATTTATATTCGTATAAAATAAAAGACAGACAGCAGAGGAATTTGGGAGAGGTAGTAGGAGGAGCAAAATGGAGGATACAATTATTGTGAAAGGCGGTAAACGTCTTTCAGGGACAGTGAAAATAGAAGGGGCAAAAAATGCGGCTTTGCCGATTTTAGCGGCGAGTCTGCTTGGACAAACTGCACCAAGCACATTTGATAACGTCCCGTTACTGTCAGATATTTATACCATGCAACAAGTATTAAGGCATTTAAACATACACATCGACTTTGACGAAGAAAAACAAACGATGGAAGTGGATGCAACGATGCCGCTCAATAGTGACACGCCTTTTGAATTTATGAATAAAATGCGTGCATCTATTTTAGTGATGGGTCCGCTGTTAGCGCGGAATGGATACGCTCGGGTTGCTATGCCGGGTGGATGCTCAATCGGTACCCGGCCTATTGATTTACATTTAAAAGGCTTTGAAGCCATGGGGGTTGAGATCCAGCAAAGAAATGGCTACTTAGATGCGAAAGTGGATCAATTAAAAGGGGCAGACATTTATTTAGATTTCCCAAGTGTGGGAGCGACTCAAAACATTCTGATGGCTGCTTCATTAGCCAAGGGAACAACCGTGCTTGAGAACGCCGCACGTGAACCGGAAATCGTAGATTTAGCCAATTACTTAAACCGTATGGGTGCTCACGTCATCGGAGCAGGTACAGACACCATCCGGATAGAGGGCGTAGAAAAGCTGACTGGAACCAGCCACACCATTATTCCGGATCGAATCGAATCGGGTACTTTCATGGTAGCAGCAGCCATTACGGGAGGAGACGTCCTGATTCAAGAGGGTGTCAGCCAACATAATCGCCCCCTTATTTCAAAATTACGTGAAATGGGTGCCGTTGTGACAGAAGAAGAGGCAGGCATTCGAGTCGTCGGTCCAAAAAAACTCTTTGCCACTGATTTTAAAACACAGCCTTACCCTGGTTTTCCAACCGACATGCAAGCGCAGTTAACCATTGCCCAAATTAAAGCGGAAGGGACAAGTATCGTGCAAGAAAACGTCTTTGAGAACCGCTATATGCATTTGGAAGAAATGCGTAAAATGGATGCCAATTTTCAAGTCGATGGGCGTCAAGCCATCATTAAAGGCGGAACCTCATTAGAGGGCGCAGAAGTTGCTTCGAGTGACTTACGAGCTTCAGCCGCTTTGATTTTAGCTGGACTGATTGCAAATGGCCACACGAAAGTGACGGAATTGCAGCATTTAGATCGCGGGTATTATAAATTTCATGAAAAATTAGCTGCTTTAGGCGCTGACATTGAACGCATCCGTCCCAACAAAGAAAAGATAGCCAAAGCCCAAACGGTATAAAAAATAACGAAGCAGTCACTGAAGATCTTCTGTTCCTTTATGAAATGGAAGGTCTTTTTTGTTTATTCGTACCTTGAAATTAACCCGCTTGATAGATTGTGTTTTCAAGGCCAATGAAGTAAAATAGGAAGATGAAGAAAATTAATCCTATTGAATGCTTGATCGAATCGAACGCTTGGACGAGAATGCAGGAGGAAACGTTTCATGGCAAAAGATATTGGAATTGATTTGGGGACTACGAACGTTTTAGTGCACATTAAAGGCAGAGGTATTGTCGTGAATGAACCAGCCGTGGTCGCAATAAATACAAAGACAAATGAAGTTTTGGCTGTAGGTGAAGAAGCTTACTTAATGGACGGACGTACACCAAAACATATTACAGCTATCCGCCCACTAAAAGGCGGAGTCATCGCTGATTTTGACATCACAGAATTGATGCTTTCATACTTTATCGATAAAATAAATGTGAAAGGGTTCTTGTCTAAACCAAACATCATTATTTGTACACCAACCAATGTAACGGGAATCGAACAAAAAGCCATTATTGAAGTCGCTGAAAAAGCGGGGGGTAAACATGTCTTTTTAGAAGAAGAACCAAAAGTTGCCGCGATCGGCGCCGGGATGGATATCTACCAACCCAGTGGCAATATGGTCATTGATATCGGAGGCGGGACGACCGATGTAGCCGTGTTATCAATGGGCGGGATTGTGACAAGTAAATCAATAAAAGTAGCTGGTGATACCTTAGATAGGGATATTAAAGAATATATGAAGCAAACACATGGGCTGCTGATTGGGGAGCGAACAGCTGAAGAGGTGAAACGTCAAATTGGCGAAGTGTTTGATGAAACACGAAAAGAAGAATTCGCTATACGCGGACGCGATATGGTCAGCGGTTTACCGAAAACCGTTACTATTCATTCAAACGATGTCTTTACTGCAACCAAAGAATCCATGAAAGAAATTGTGGCTGCTGCTAAAGCGGTGTTAGAACAAACACCGCCGGAACTGTCGGCCGATATTATCGACCGTGGAGTGATTCTCACAGGCGGCGGCGCCTTGTTACGCGGGGTAGATCAACTGCTTGTGGAAGAATTGAACGTTCCAGTCTTTAAGGCAGAAAATCCCTTAGACTCCGTTGCGCTTGGAACAGGTATATTGCTGGAAAATATTCACCACTTGAAACGTTAAAATTAAAAAGAAAGAAGGGTTGAGAAATGGAAAGAACCAGTGTTTTAAAAAACACCCTCTTTTTCCTGTTGTGCTCTATTTTGGTGGTTCTCTTAATTGTAATAGCCTTTGCGGTTGGGGCGATGTTAGGCTATAGTATTTTAGGCGATGGATCGAACCCGCTAGAAGTGTTTAATCCAGAACTATGGGAGCATATTTTAAATTTTGTCTTTAATTAAAAAATAGAGGCGGCCAGATGTAAATGTCTGGTCGCTTTTTATTTTTTTCAAAAAATAAAAATAATTTAACGAAAATCGAGAAAAAAAGGTAATTATATATATAGGGGGTTATTTATATGAATCTTGCTCACTCACATTTCATATCGATAATCTCCAAAAATATATAGGAGAGTGAAGTAGAATGAATCGGATTAATGTCATTGGAAGAATTGTTCGAGAAATAACGTTGAGAGAAGTGGGCGATGGGCGTATGGTATTGAACAATACGATTGCCATCCCCAAAACGTTCAAAAAAGAAGGGGGCCCCGATGCCGACTTTATGAACTTTGTGGCTTGGGGAAAACGAGCGGAATTGCTTGAAGAATATTGCCAGAAAGGAGATTTAATCGGACTGGATGGGCGTGTGCAATCTCGTCGTTACATCAATGACAAACAAGAAACCGTTTTTGTCGTGGAATTGCTTGTGGAGAGTGTGCACTTTTTGCAGACGAAACGTTCGAACAATCAAAACCCTTCTGCCCAAAAACCACATACGATTCAAACAGCTAATGGAGAGCAAACTCTCCAAAGTGCTGGCAACGAATAACGAATACAATCGTCACCGTCAAAAATTAACACCGCTTAAACGACTAGCTGCCTTTTGGCCTAGTCGTTTTGCCTTTTTCCTCCCATGAAATTAATAGATTATTCATAGATTCACGGTATAATGAACAGAGTAGCTGCTTGAAGGAATACGAGAATGTGAGAGGTGCATTATGCATATATTAATGATTGAAGACAATGAATCGGTTTGTGAAATGATGGAAATGTTTTTTGAAAAAGAAAATTGGCAAGTCACCTTTATCCACGACGGTCAAGAAGGTTTAGAGACGTATCTAAAAGCTCCTGAGACCTATGATCTCATCATCTTAGATATTATGCTGCCATCCATGGACGGGATTCAAATTTGCCGGGAAATACGCAAAGAAGACAAAGAAGTACCGGTCATTATGCTGACGGCAAAAGATTCGGAAAGCGATGAAGTGATTGGTTTGGAAATTGGGGCGGATGATTATGTCACCAAGCCATTTAGCCCTTTAACTTTAGTTGCCCGTATTAAATCAACGGCTCGACGCGTGAATTATTCCGGGCAAGCTGTTGAGACGATGGATTCGGCTTACGATATTGAAACGGAACATTTAAAAATAAACCAAGACACACGTGAAAT
Source organism: Atopostipes sp. (assembly GCA_043425375.1). Taxonomy (GTDB): domain Bacteria; phylum Bacillota; class Bacilli; order Lactobacillales; family Carnobacteriaceae_A; genus Atopostipes. The sequence goes on along the minus strand of JBHWQC010000077.1, from coordinate 19,869 downwards.
TATCTTATATGATGAGCCGCTTGAAGATTTAACGCCAAAAGAATTTGATTTATTGTACACCTTAGCTAGCAGTCCCAGACGTGTCTTTTCAAGAGAACAATTGCTAGAGCAGGTGTGGGAATATGAATATTTTGGAGACGAGCGGACAGTGGATGCCCACATTAAAAAGCTCCGCCAAAAATTGTTAAAAAATGGACCACAAGTCATCCAGACAGTATGGGGTGTGGGGTATAAGTTTGATGATACCGGTGACTTTGAATGAAATTAAGATTTCCCTATTTTTTTCAATTGATGGTGGGTTTTTTACTTGTCATTTTTACGCTGATGGGGATTACATTTGCTACCATCTTACATTTTGGTAGAGAGCAACTTCTGCGAACGACAGAAGAGAGTTTAATCAGTCATGCAGAAATTATCGAAAAAGTCAGTAATAATCCTGGAGCACTCGAAAATTATCAGCAATTGCTTGCCTACCAACAAGTTGATTTTGGATATTTTGATGAAGAGGGCCGAATGATTTTTCCTGAAGAAACAAACGTTCAAATCAATCTCAGTGAAGAAAACCAAGCCGCTTTGAAAAGCGGTGAAGATCTTCTTTTGCATATGCAAAGAAGAGATTTAAGAGGGAATCAAGTAGAAACGGCCTTGGTGTATGTGCCGGTATTTTCTGAAAGGGGCGCATACAATGGTTTTGTAGGGATTGGACGGCCGGTCAGTCATATCGAAGGGCAAATGGATCATATCCGGTCGAATGTGTTTCGGGCCTTTCTGTTTGCAACGGTTGCTGCCATGATTTTAAGTATGATTTTTTCGTATTTTTTTGTTAAACGAGTCAATCGTTTGAGTCGAGCGGCCCAAAGAGTGGCCTTGGGGGATTATGATCTGTATATTTCGCACAGCAATCGTGATGAAATAGACCGACTGTCGGCAGATTTCAATACGATGATTAAGGCATTGAAGGAATGGCGCAGAGAAGTCTTGCATTTAGAAGAACGTCGTAAAGTGTTTATGCAAGATGCTGCCCATGAAATGCGCACGCCCCTGACAACGATTAACGGACTTTTAGAAGGTTTGGAGTATGGTGTGTTTGACGAACAACAAGAATTGCGCAGTATTCAATTGATGCGAAAGGAAACTACTCGCCTTATCCGCTTGGTGAATGAGAATTTAGACTATGAAAATATTCAATCCAATCGCATCGTTTTGAAGAAAAACAACTTTCCCTTACTGGAAGCCTTGCAAGAAGTTAAAGAACAATTAGCGGCGACGGCTAAAGATTCAAACAATGAAATTATTATTGATGAAGTGTTGGCAGAAATTGAGGTATATGCCGATTTCGACCGCTTTAAACAGATTATTGTAAATCTTTTGAAAAATGCTCTGCAATTTACAAAGGATGGCGAAATTCGAGTCACAGCCAAGCAGACGAAAGAAGTGACGGAAATTTCAGTGTCTGATACGGGCGCTGGTATGACAGCAGCAGAAATGGAAGATATCTGGGATCGCTATTATAAAGCGGATCCTTCACGAAAAAATACAAAATATGGTGAATCGGGTTTAGGCTTGCCCATTGTCAAGCAGCTAGTCGAAATCCATGATGGGGACATTCGCGTAGAAAGTGAGCGAGGTCAAGGCAGTACGTTCACCATCATCTTGCCGAAACAAAAACAAAAAAGCAATCAAGAGACGGTTGACTAAGTCTTTAGACGTATTTGCCAAGTAAAGATTGTGTAAAGTGGTTATTTAATGTAAAATAAGTCTCGGCAAAGTAGTCTTGACCACGGATGATCAAGCATTACTTACAGGAGGCTTAATTGAATGAATAAATTTAAAAAACTATTTCAACAAAATCAAAGAATAGGTGTATTTCTCATTGCCGTCTTACTGTTTTGGGCAAAAACAATGCTCGCCTATTATGCAGAATTTTCTTTAGGCGTACAGGGTATTTTCCAAACCGCTATTTTATGGCTAAATCCTATTCCTACTAGTATGATTTTCTTATCTTTCTCATTGTATTTTAAAGACAATAAACGAGCATCACGATCGTTACTCATGATTTATTTCTTAATGAGTGTATTGCTGTATGGCAATATTCTCTATTACCGTGAATTCGCGGACTTTTTAACGTTTTCTACCATTCTGTCGAATGTAGGAGGCGAAAGCTCAATCATTAGCGGGGGAGTCCTCGAAGGAATCTTCGCGACGTTACGTATTTGGGATGTCTTTTATTGGGTAGACTTTATCGGTTTAGCTTGGCTGGTTCGAAAAATGACAAAAGAGGAAACACCAACAACTAAACAATGGAAAGAAAAACCGTTTTATAAACGCTATGCATTTGCGGGAACGATTGCCGGCATAGCTGTTCTTTTTGGAAACCTTATGCTAGCAGAAACCGATCGTCCGCAATTATTGACTCGTACCTTTGATCGAAATTATATTGTGAAGTATTTGGGAGTCAACTTTTTTACCGGCTATGACACCGTGCAAACCGTGCAAAACAATCGGGTGCGTGCGCAAGCAGATGAAGGGGATTTAACGGAAGTCTTCAATTTCGCAAAGGAAAATTATGCAGCGCCTCATGCTGAATATTTTGGAATTGCCGAAGGACGAAATGTTTTTACCCTTGTTTTAGAAAGTACCCAGCAATTTGTCATTGACTATGAATTGGAAGATGAATTTGGCGAGAAGCATGTGGTAACGCCTTTTATAAACAGTATTTACCATGATGATGCGACCCTCAGCTTTAACCACTTTTTCCATCAAACCGGACAAGGAAAGTCATCGGATGCGGAAGTTTTGGCTGAGAATTCACTCTTTGGCTTACCTGAAGGTAGTGCTTTCCAAGTGCTAGGTTCGGATAATGTGTTTCATGCCACACCTAAAATCTTATCGGAGGAAAAAGGGTATACTACAGCCGCTTTCCACGGAAATACAGGGACTTTTTGGAATAGAAATGACACCTATAAAAATTTTGGCTATGACTATTTCTTTGATGCCAATTTTTATGATATGAGTGAGGATCGGGTACTTGACTACGGCTTGAAAGACAAATTGTTCTTTAAAGATTCGGTGAAATATATTGAACAATTGCCGCAGCCTTTTTACACAAAATTTCTCACCTTGACCAACCACTTCCCGTACCCGCTGGAAGAAGAAAATGCCAGTATTCCAAAAGCGAACACAGAAGATGAAACGGTCAATCAATATTTCCAAACCGTTCGCTATACAGACGAAGCGGTCGAAGAATTTTTTGACTGGCTAAAAGCATCAGGCTTATACGAAAATTCAATAGTGATTATGTATGGCGACCATTTTGGCACATCCAACATGCGTAACCCGCATTTAGCGCCTTTATTAGGCGAAGACGCTACAACTTGGGGCGATTTTGAAAACGCCCAAATGCAGCGGGTGCCTTTAATGTTTCATATTCCAGGGTTTACCGGTGGAGAGATAAAAGAAACTTATGGCGGTCAGGTGGATTTTTTACCGACCTTACTGCATTTACTTGGCGTAGAGACGAATCATTATTTATTCATGGGACAAGACATGCTGTCTGAAGAAAATGACCAACTAGTTCCTCTGCGAAATGGTAATGTGCTTACCCCAACCCATCATTTCATCGGTTCAAGTATCTATGACGCGAATACGGGAGAAGACCTGACCGTATCCTTATCGGAAGAAGAAACAAAAGTCCTCAATGAAACAGCAAGTTATGCGCGTGAGCGTTTAACAAATTCGGATCGCTTATTGAACTTGGACCTTCTTCGGTTCTATCAGCCCGTTTCTTTACAAGGATGGGAGCCAAATGACTACACGTATCTGGATCAAATGAAGCATTTAAAAAATCATCCGGAAGCGGAAACGAGTTTAGTGCATCAGCTAGGTGGGCAGTCGACAGCTGATTTATATCGTTCAAATGCCCCGGAGCTGCTTGAAAATCAAGCAATAGATGAAGCAGCAGCTGAAGAAATGATATCTGAAAATACGGATGAGCAGGCACCTACCTATGAACCGTTAGAAAAGTAAGAAAGAAAAGAACACTAGCCTCGGCTGCTGCACATGTAACTACCGACTAGGGTTCTTTTTCTTTTGTTCAAATAGCTCGCAACACAAATGTTCGGTTAGCTGTTTCGAACGCATAAAAATTATGGTAAAATAAATCAGATGTGATAATTCCTTTGGGAGGGTTCTAAATGTATAAACAACTGATTCTGTTAATGGCTTTCTTTTTGTTATCGGGTTGTACAATCTCTACTGAAACGCAACAGCCGTCCAGCACCCCCGCAGCAGAGGAAGAGAGAGATAGAAACGCAGCAGTTGAACATCAGCAGGAAGTAGCTGTAGAACGAACAGAAACAGAAAAATTAGCGCTGGAGCTGCCCGAAGAGGCCCATTTAAATGACTGGAATCTGATTTTAGTGGGTCCGCATCATCCGCTGCCAGAGGATTTTAAACCCACTCTGGTTGAAGTGGACAATGAACAGCGGATTGATGAGCGAATCGAAGACGCCTGGTCGGCTTGGAAAGAGGCGGCGTTGCAAGCAGGGCATCGCTTGTTTTTTGCTTCAGGCTATCGCTCCGTCGACCACCAACAAGTCAATTTCAATCATACGTATGAGAGTCATTTAATTAACGGACTTACTGAAGAAGAAGCTTTGAAGCGGACAAAAGAATATTTGACAGAACCTGGACATAGTGAACATCATACAGGGCTTGCTTTGGATATTGTGGATGAAGAATGGATTGTCGCGGGAAACGGCTTAGTTCCCGAATACGACACCCAAGCTTCCCAACAATGGCTGACGGATACAATGGCGGATTATGGGTTTATCTTACGCTATCCAGCCGGTAAAGAAGACATTACGAATATTCAGTATGAATCTTGGCACTTTCGCTATGTTGGAGAAGAGAATGCTCAATTTATGGTCGAGCATGGTTTGACCTTGGAAGAATATATTGAATTGTTAACCATACGCGAAGAGATTGAACAGGAATAAACTCATTAGCTGAGAGGGAAGCTATGCAAAAAAAGATGCGTCAATTAAACAGAAAATGGCGAAAGAGTTGGCAGACATTTACTAAACGCGTGCATTTTGTTTTCAAACTTTTTGTCTCATTGCTTCTCCTTTTCTTTTTGCTTCTCTTTTTTATTATCGAGCCCAGCGGTTCTTTTCGTACAAGGTCAATCTCGGATGGGGTTGAGTATGCAAATAATCAAAATCAGACAGAAACAACATTTATAGAAGAAATCGGCCCTTTGGCAAAAGAAGTCGAGGCTACACATGGTGTACGACCCAGTGTCTTGATCGCACAAGCCGCTTTAGAGTCGGATTGGGGACAGAGTACGCTGTCCACTGAGGCCAATAATTACTTTGGCATTAAAGGAGCCAATACAAAAGAGCAATATGTGACGAAAGAATTTGACAGCAATGAATGGACCGAAATCCAGGCGTCCTTTAAACAGTATGATTCAATGGGGGAATCCGTCAGAGATTATGCCGATTTAATGCTTTACGGCACGTCTTGGGATGCAAACTACTATGCCAGTGTATTAGCAGCTTCCAATTACCAAGAAGCTGCGTATGCCCTGCAAGAAGCAGGCTATGCGACGGATCCGGACTATGCCCATAAAATTATTCAAATTATCGAACAGCATCAGTTATATACACTGGATGAATAAATCAGATAGCGGGATGAGTTGATTCGAAAAAGGTGAGTCGTATGGTTAAGCATTTTAATCCTCAAAAAACAATAGGTGTGATTGGAGCTACACTCGATGCACAAGCGTTTATTTTAAAGGCGAGACAGCTCGGAATGGACACTTACTTATTGTGTAGAACAACAGAAGAAGCTTCTTTAATCACTGGGGCTAGGAAAATTTTTGTAGGTTCATTAAGTGAAAAAAGAATTCAAGAGAAGTTCTTGAGAGCCTGTGAGCTGCTTGTTTACTATGATGAAACCATTGCTGCCACTGAAATTGAAGACATCCAAAAAACAGTTGTCGTTCCGCAAGGGAATGAGCTGTTGTCGCTTACGCAAGATCGGATTTTACAAAAAGCTTTTTTAGAGGCTTTAAATCTGAATATCGCTCCTTATGTCACAGTTGTTAAAACAGAGGATATTGAAGCTGGCATGCCCAGCATCGGCTATCCGGCTGTGTTAAGCACCAATCAGTTGACGCCTAGCAAGGAACAACAATCTGTTTTTATTTATGAAGAGCAGGAGATAGCAGCAGCGGCAGAATTGTTAAAATACGGAATCTGTGTGTTGGAGCCTTGGCTTGTAGCGGAGCAGCATTTATCCGTGTCTGCCGTCAAAACAAACAAGGGGCGCATCGAGTTGTTTCCAATAGTTAAAAAAGAGTATCGCCAGGGCCGCCTGCATCATATCCAGGGGCCTGCCAAATTGACAGAAGAAGTAACAGAAGAGATTCAGCGAGTCACAAGAGTGATTGTTGACGCTATCGATTTTCAAGGAGTGGCGACCATTGATTTTATGGTAAGCCCAGCAGGTGCTTTGTATGTAGGGACGATTTACCCGTACCCAACTATGCTTTCGCGGTTCACTGCTGAAGCTTGTGCGCTGTCTGCTACAGAAGCTCACTTAAGAGCGATTGCTTCTTTGCCGCTGCCGAGCGAAATCAATCAAACAAGTTCTTTTGTTTACGTGCCTTTTTACGCCGATCAAAGAGAGAAAATGGATGATTTCATTTTGGTGCAGCCGAATTGGAAATTCTCGTTTTATCCTGACAGCTATCAAGAAAAAACGAAATCTGAAGAAGCGATTGGGGAGATCCACATTAAAACAAAAGATACCGAAAAAGTTCTTTCAATATTGAGAGAAACACGTTAAAAATAAAATAGATGAATGAAAGCATAATGATAAGGGAGAATCATTGTATGCAAAAGAAAAAGTTGGATCAAGTTGTGTACGAATATATCGTCGCACAAATTGAAGAAGACGAATTGTTTCAACGAGAACATATCACTGAGCAATATATTGCCGATCAGTTGGAGATTAGCCGGACGCCTGTTCGAAGAGCATTTGACCGACTAGTCGAAGACAACTATTTAGAGAACATCAAAAATGTGGGTGTCCGGGTAAAAATTCGGTCGCTGACAAAAAAAGATTTCCAAGAACGATTGGATTTATTTGAACGTTTATTTAATCATTATTTGTTTGATTTAGAGAAGAAAGAAAAAGTATTCGATACGACTCAGCTCCATCAATATATGGAAGAAATGGCGACAAAGTTGAAAACAGAAGAGTCTCTTTTTGAAAGGGTTGAATTCTTTTTCTGGAAAGAATTGTTAAAATATAGTGCCAATAATTATTCAAAAAAAGTCCTGATTCAAACCATGAAATATACGTTGCTTGATGAGGGCGAAGTGTTTCAAGTGTTAAAAGACAGTCGGGAATTAAAAATGAATCATTTTAGACAATTAACGAAATACCTTGAAGAAATGAATTATCCGCTGGTGAGAAGAGAAGTACGTATTTTACTCAATAAATTAAAATTGAATGTCTTGGAATCAGGGCTCACCTATAAATAAATCGAATAAAGTTATGCTAAAGCGCGAAAAGGATTACGACATAGCATAACTTTTTCTTTATTTTCTACTGACTTTCCAAAGAAAGGAAAGTAGATTGAACAGGCGTTTTTCGGTATACTGTATAAGCGAAAAACGCAGACTGAAAGGGAATGATACGATTGACACCTCCTAGTACAATTACGGCAGGATTAAATAAAATGCAAAAAAAAGCAGTGATGACAACCGATGGGCCGCTGTTGATTATGGCAGGCGCCGGTTCGGGAAAAACACGAGTGCTCACGCATCGAATTGCGTACTTAATCCACGAGAAGCAAGTAAACCCTTGGAATATTTTGGCCATCACTTTCACAAATAAGGCAGCAAGTGAAATGAAAGAACGTGTAAACAAACTGGTTACCGATGGCGGAGAAGATGTGTGGGTTTCTACTTTCCACTCCATGTGTGTGCGGATACTGCGTCGGGAAATCGATCAAATCGGCTATGATTCGAACTTTACAATTGCCGGTTCAAGCGAACAAAATACCCTGATGAAGCGAGTGCTTAAAACCTTAAATATCGATCCTAAAAAATATCCGCCCAGAGCGATACTGTCTGAAATCAGCAATGCCAAAAATTTACTCATCAACGAGTCTGACTACAAAAAGCAAGCTGCCAACTATTGGCAACAGACCGTGGCTAAAGCCTACAAAGCCTACCAAGCCGAACTGCGTCGTTCTGAATCGGTCGATTTTGATGATTTGATTATGCTGACGGTCCGTTTGTTTGAAGACAATCCGCAAGTCCTTTCTTTTTATCAAAATAAATTTCACTATATTCATGTCGATGAGTATCAAGATACCAATCATGCCCAATACCGGTTGGTGCATCTGCTGGCCGACCGCTTTAAAAATATCTGTGTGGTAGGGGATGCCGATCAAAGTATCTATGGTTGGCGCGGGGCAGATATGCAAAATATTTTAGATTTTGAACAGGACTATCCAAATGCGCAGACCATTTTGTTGGAACAAAATTACCGGTCAACAAAAAATATTTTAACAGCGGCGAATACCGTCATTGAAAACAATACCAATCGGAAAGATAAGAATTTATGGACAGACAATGCGCATGGCGATAAAATTACGGTGTACTTCGCAAATGATGAGTATGACGAAACAGAGTATGTCGCCGGTAAAATTGCCGAATTAAAAAGAGACAATCCTGCGTTGACGTATGATGATTTTGCCATCCTCTACCGAACAAATGCTTTATCGCGGGTGATGGAGGATACGCTGAAAAAACGGCAAATGCCTTACCAAATTGTCGGAGGAACCGGTTATTATGAGCGGAAAGAAATTTTGGATTTAATTGCGTATTTGACTTTAATTATTAATCCGGCCGATAACTTAAGTTTCCGTCGAATTGTAAATGAGCCCAAACGCGGCATTGGCGATACAACCGTTGCCCGCTTAACGGAATTTGCCGATTTACACGGCATGTCTATGTATGAAGCGGCTTTAAATGCGGAGGCGACGAATTTACCGGCACGAGCCGCTAATAAACTCGAAGAATTTGCTTTTATGATTCGCGATTTTCGGCAAATGGCTGAATTTGTGACAATCACTGATTTAGTAGACAGTGTATTGGATAAAACGGGGTATATAGAGGCTTTAAGAAAAGAGAAAACATTAGAAGCTGAATCTCGCATTGAGAACTTGGAAGAGTTCTATTCTGTGACCCAGATTTTTGACAACAGTGAGAGCGAAGACAAGTCTCTCCTCGCCTTTTTAACGGAATTATCTTTGCTTGCGCCTACGGATGATTTGGAAGAACAAAATTCGGAAGTGACGCTCATGACCCTCCATTCCGCCAAAGGGCTTGAATTTCCGATTGTCTTTATTATCGGGGTAGAGAAAAATATTTTCCCACTGATTCGGCAAGAAACCGATGAAGAAGATTTAGAAGAAGAACGACGACTGGCTTATGTAGGGATTACTCGTGCGGAAAAGACGCTCTATTTAACAAGCGCTTCTTCGAGACTCTTGTATGGTCGCCGTCAATACAATCCAAAATCACCGTTTATTGAAGAATTAGATGATACGGTTACTGAGATTGACCATGGCGCTGGACGCCCGACTTATGCGACTGGAAACTATAATGAGGCGTTTCGAAGACGAACCCTGATACCATCGACGAAAAAAAAGACACCAACTAAAAAGAAAACCAACCGCATCATAAAAAATGCCGGAGTCGGGGCGGAAAATGTCGCGTGGAAAGTCGGCGACAAAGTGTCCCATAAAGTGTGGGGTATTGGTACCGTTGTCCAGATTAAAGGGGAAAAACAAGATTTGCAATTGAATATTGCTTTTCCTAACGAAGGAATTAAACCTTTACTGGCTTCCTTTGCCCCCATTGAAAAAGTGACATCAGAAGATAACTAAAAGAGGGTGGTAAAATGAATGAATCGATAAATTTTGAAGCGGCACGAAAACGAGTGGAAGAGCTGGTGTTAGAGCTCAATCAATATAGCCATGAATACTATGTCTTGGATGCACCTACAATCTCTGATGCCGAATATGATCAAATGTACCGTGAGTTGCAAGAGTTAGAGACGCTCTATCCAGAGCTTATTACCCCTGATTCACCGACCCAACGCGTTGGGGATGGTTTGATCTCGGGGTTTGAAAAGGTCGAACACTCCAGTCAGATGCTGTCGCTGGATAATGCCTTTAACTTTGAAGAGCTTGAAGCGTTTGATCGACGCATTCGTCAACAAATTTCCGCTTCTTTTGCTTATACGGCAGAGTTGAAAATTGATGGCCTTGCCATCGCTCTAACCTATGAAAATGGCCTGCTTGTGCGCGCAGCTACCCGCGGGGACGGATTAGTGGGTGAAGATGTGACGGAAAATATCCGAGCAATTTCAGCTATCCCGATCCGCTTGCGTGAAAATGTGACAGCGGAAATTCGCGGTGAAATCTATATGCCAAAAGAAAGTTTTCTACGGCTAAACGAAGCGAGAGAAGAAGAAGGCTTGACGACTTTTGCCAACCCTCGAAATGCGGCTGCAGGGACTTTAAGAAATTTAGACCCTAAAATTACAGCTTCTCGCCAGCTCAATGGTTTTTTCTATACCTTAGTTAACCCCAAAAACCACGACGTCCATACCCAAAAAGACGCGTTAGCAAAGATTCAAGCGTGGGGCTTACGAACCAATCCATTGAGCCGCCGTTATGAGACAATAGATGAAATCTTTGAGTTTATTCACGAAGTGGAAGAGATGCGTCATGACTTGCCCTATGATATTGATGGGGTCGTCATTAAGGTGAACGCTTTTCGTCTGCAAGAGCAAGTGGGGATGACGGTCAAGGCCCCGCGTTGGTCCATTGCCTATAAGTTTAAAGCAGAAGAAGGCGAAACAAAGCTGCTAAATATTGAATGGACAGTGGGCAGAACCGGGGTAGTGACCCCGACAGCGATTATGGAACCTATCGTCGTAGCCGGTTCAACGGTGCAGCGAGCAAGTCTGCATAACGTGGACTTGATTCAAGAACGCGATGTGCGAATTGGCGATACGGTGATTATTCATAAAGCAGGCGACATTATTCCAGAAGTGTTGCGTGTCGTTTTAGACAAGCGACCGGCTGACAGTGAGCCTTACGCGATTCCGACGACGTGTCCGGCATGTGGTAGTGAATTGACCCATTTAGAAGAAGAAGTGGCTTTGCGCTGCATTAATCCCGTTTGCCCCGCGCAGGCATCGGAGCGCGTGATCCATTTTGCTTCCAGAAACGCTATGAATATTGACGGATTAGGCGAACAACGGGTTCGGCAGTTATTTGATGCCCAGTTAATCGAAAATGTAGTTGATTTATATGATTTAACATCAGAAGAGTTGCTGGCATTGGAACGCATGGGTGAGAAGTCCTCACAAAAATTAATCGAGGCCATCGAGCGTTCAAAAGAAAATTCGTTAGAGCGTCTTCTTTTTGGCTTAGGCATTCGTCATGTGGGATCAAACACAGCTCGCCTGCTTGCGCAGCGCTTTATCACAATTGAAGCCCTACTTCAGGCGGATTATCAGGATATTTTGGCAATCGAAGGAATCGGCGAAATTATCGCAAAAAGTGTGCTCTCTTTCTTCGAAAATGAGGAAGCCATTGAGTTGCTTTCTGAACTTGAAAAACGAGGACTCAATATGACCTTCTTGCAAGCCGTGGAACCCGTAAATACCCAACTGGCCTCGCAGTTTTCTGATAAGGTAATCGTCCTTACTGGAACCCTTGAACATTACAGCCGTAAAGATTTAAAGGCTAGATTGGAAGGGTACGGCGCCAAAGTAACGGGCAGCGTGTCTGGCAATACCGACTTGCTGATTGCCGGCGAACAAGCAGGAAGTAAACTGGCCAAAGCGCAAGAATTGGGCGTGGAAATTTGGACGGAAGAAGACTTACTCAGTCATTTGAAAACCGATGCTGAAAGAGAGAAGAGTTAAATGAAAAAGAGAAACAAAATGATGCTCATCTTCTCGGCTCTGCTTGTCTTAACCGCTTGCAATGTCGAATCAGAGACTGCAGCCGAAAAGAACAGCGAAGAAGCAGCAAGCGAGCAAAGCTCGTCTAGTGTGGTGCCGCAAAATCAATTAGGGGAAGCTTTTTACCGACCCGCCTTAAATCAAGGGGGTCATTATGAGACGAGCAACAGCCGCGGCATCACTCTACGATTAAATTCAGGGTTAAATATTGGCTTATTTGAAAAAGATTTGCTTCGGCATTCTCAACCTCTCTTTTCGACTGCTGAATATTTTATTAAAGAAGGGCAGGTTTTAGAGGCGGATACCATTTCGAGTTGGCTGGGACGAGCTTCTGCTGTCGAAGATGCAGCGGAAGAAGCAGAAAGCGCTGGTATTAACAAGGAAGGCTTAAACCCGCCACAATCGGATAACGGCGAGCGGGTGCCCAATTATTTAAATTCGATTTTAGAATTTGATTTTTACCATGAATCTGAGTTAGAGGCCGAAAACCCTTCCGGCATTACAATTGGGTTAGCAATGAATACGGTGGACTATTATAGTGATGAAGAGTATCGACAATTTGAACAAAAAATTGCTCCGGAAGTGGCGCTGGAACAAGGTCAACGAATGGCGAATGAAATTGTGTCGCGGATGCGTACAATTGAAGGGCTAGCAGAGATTCCAATTATGGTTGGTATTTATGAACAGTCCGCCAAGGATGATTTAGCAGGTGGAGTGTACGTGGCACTGGGTGAAAGTTTAAATGGCTCCGCAACTATTGAGACTTGGGAGACGCTGAATGAAAACCGGATGATTTTTCCGCTTGAAGGCGGCAATTCCGCGGAAGGGAATGCCTTTGCGAATTTCAAATCAGAAGTGGAGTCATTTTTCCCAAATTTAAGTGGTGTCACAGGCCGGGCCCATTATATCGATGATCAACTTCAACGCTTGACGATAAATATCATGACTCAGTTTTACGGGGAGCAAGAAATTGTTTCCTTTACTCAATATCTCACACAAGCTGCGGCTACGTATTTGCCGCTGGAGTTGGATGTAGAGATTTTAGTGGAGTCTCCTGGGAATATGGAAGCTTTTCTTAAAAAAGACCGGGAAGAAACAGACTATTTTTCCTACGTATTTGATTAAGTTTTCAAGAATGTATGAGATAATAAAAAATAGGACAGTAAAATAGAAAAGGTGAGACAATGAAAGTAGATGAAAAATTAGTAAAAGAGATTGGTGAAGTCATGAAACTTGAATTCACCAAAGCGCAAATGAGTTCCATTCTAGCAGAGATCAATAGTACGATTACGATGTTTGAAGAGTTAGACCAGTTAGATACTGAAGGTGTAGAAGGTACTTTTTATGGTGGAGTCAATCCACAAGTGCGACTTAGAAAAGACGAAGCGGTTAAAGATGAAGAAGAAGTTGCCGCTCTTTTAGAGAATGCACCAGCGACGAAGGATACATTTATTGAAGTACCGGCAATTTTAGAAGATGGAGAGGGTGGGGCTTAATGGCGTTACATACAAAATCAATTGAAGAATTACATGAACTGCTTGTAAAGAAAGAATTGACGGTCGTAGAGCTCATTGAGTCGACGTTTGACCGGATTCTTGAAGTAGAAGCGCAAGTTGGCGCTTTTATTTCTTATGACAAAGATTATGCGTTAGAAAAAGCCAAAAGAATTGATGCGCGCGGTGTGGGTCCTGAAAATGTGCTCGAGGGGATTCCAATTGCGATCAAAGACAATATTGTAACAAAAGACTTCCGCACAACAGCCGCGTCCATTATGTTAGAAGACTTTGTATCAGTTTACGATGCCACAGTGGTTAAAAAACTACAAGAAGCGGGTATGATTGTTGTCGGTAAAGTCAATATGGATGAGTTCGGCATGGGTGGTACAACAGAAAACTCTCAATTACAACAAACTAGAAACCCGTGGGACACAACAAGAGTTGCCGGCGGCTCCTCAGGCGGTTCGGCGGCAGCAGTTGCTGCGGGAATGGTGCCTGTGGCTTTAGGCACGGATACAGGGGGGTCAATCCGCCAACCGGCTGCTTATACCAATCTCGTTGGAATCAAACCAACATACGGTACCGTTTCTCGCTACGGAGTCATTGCATTTGCTTCGAGCTTGGATCAAGTGGGTCCAATGACGCGAACAATAAAAGACAATGCTCTAATGCTAAATGCCTTAAGTGGGAAAGATGAAAAAGATGGCACTTCCGCCGATATTGCAATCGACTATACGGAAAAAATTGGGCAAGACATTAAAGGATTGAAAATTGGCGTACCCAGTGAATTATTTGACGAAGATGAAGTCACAACGGGTGTGATACAAGCGGTTAGAAGTGCTTTAGAAACCTTAAAAGAGTTAGGCGCTGAAATTATTGATGTCAGCCTGCCGGATCTAAAATATGGAATCCCAGCCTACTATGCGATTTCTTCAGCAGAAGCGTCAAGTAATCTGCAGCGATTTGATGGCGTGCGCTATGGGTATCGCAGTAAAAATGCGGATACATTAGAAGATCTCTACGTGAAATCCCGTTCAGAAGGATTCGGTACAGAAGTGAAGAAACGAATTGTTTTAGGCGGTATTGCCTTAAGTGAAGATTATTATGACAGGCTTTATGGACAAGCGACCAAAGCTCGAACAATTTTGACAAATAAATATGCAGAAATTTTTAACAAAGTCGATGTCATGGTGGGCCCGACGGCGGTTTCAACTGCACCACTCATCGGTGAGACGAGGGAAGCCGATGCGATTGAGACTTACTATGGCGATATTTTGACAAACATCTCGAACTTAACCGGTTCACCTTCTTTAAATATTCCAGTCGGCTTCTCTAAAAACATGCCTGTAGGAATGCAGTTAATTGGTAATCACTTTGATGAAGCCACCTTATATCAAATAGGGCATGCGTATGAACAAAAAACAGGCATTCATAAAAGATTCCCAGAATTAGAAGGAGGCGTCAGATAATGAATTTTGAAACAGTGATTGGTCTAGAAGTACACGTGGAATTAAAAACAAATTCAAAAATGTTCTCTCCTGCCCCTTCTGGTTTTGGAGAAGAACCAAATAAAAACACGAACGCGACGGATTGGGGCTACCCTGGGGTATTGCCGCTCCCAAATGAAAAAGGTATTGATCTTGCAACGAAAGCGGCTTTAGCTTTAAATTGCGAAATCAATCAAGTGTCTTATTTCGATCGTAAAAATTATATTTATCCAGATAATCCAAAAGCTTATCAAATTACACAGGATAAACACCCAATTGGGAAAAATGGACATATCGATATCGAAATAGAGGGCGAGAAGAAAACGATTCGCATTGAACGCGTACATTTAGAAGAAGATGCAGGCAAAAACGTTCACGGAGACGAAGGCCATTCGTATGTGGATTTAAATCGTCAAGGAACGCCGCTGCTTGAAATTGTTTCTGAAGCAGATATTCGTTCACCGGAAGAAGCGTATGCTTATTTAGAAACACTGAAACAAATCATCCAGTTTACCGGTGTGTCGGATGTAAAAATGGAAGAAGGTTCTATGCGTGCGGATGCCAA
This sequence comes from Atopostipes sp., assembly GCA_043425375.1. GTDB lineage: Bacteria > Bacillota > Bacilli > Lactobacillales > Carnobacteriaceae_A > Atopostipes. The sequence continues at coordinate 4,258 of JBHWQC010000077.1, read as the reverse complement.
TATTTCTCTTCGTCCATATGGGCAAGAAGCATTTGGTGTCAAAACGGAATTAAAAAACTTAAACTCCTTTAATAACGTTCGCCGCGGTTTAATTTACGAACAGGAGCGTCAAGAGCGCTTGTTGTTAAGCGGGGGAGAAGCGTTACAAGAGACACGCCGCTATAACGACACGACACGCGAATCAGAGTTAATGCGGGTAAAAGAAGGCGCGGATGACTACCGCTACTTTCCGGAACCAGATATTCCACCGTTTACCATTTCGGATGAAAAAATCGAGCAATTACGAGAAGAACTGCCAGAAATGCCGGCTGAACGTCGTAAACGCTATGTCAATGAATTAGGTCTTCCCGAATATGACGCGGAAGTCTTAACAGATACCGTGCAAATGTCTGATTTCTTTGATCAAACGGTTAAACAGGGCGCCGATCCAAAACAAGCTTCCAACTGGTTAATGGGCGAGGTTTCTGCGTACTTAAACAGTGAACAAATGAGTATTGAACAGACAACTTTAACGCCTGCAGCTTTAGCTGAAATGCTTGCATTAATTGAAGATGAAACCATCTCTTCAAAAATTGCAAAAAGAGTCTTCACTGAACTGACCAAAGAAGAAGTCCAAGATGTCAGAGCCTTAGTTGAAGACAAAGGGTGGGCACAGCTCAGTGACCCAGAACAATTGTTACCGATTATTACAGAAGTGTTAGACAATAACGAACAGTCGGTCGAAGATTTTAAAGGCGGTAAAAAACAAGCACAAGGTTACTTAATTGGTCAAATCATGAAAGAAACACGCGGGCAAGCCAACCCAGGCGTTGTCAACAAATTACTCGGCCAAGAGTTAAGTAAACGATAATCCGTAACACATGCTATAGGATTGCTTGGTGATGTGGGGGAGAAAGAATGAGGAGAAAACGAGCACGCATTATTTACAATCCGAGCTCAGGCCGAGAAGCGGTAAAACGTGTTTTGCCAGATATTTTGCAAGTCTATGAACAGGCCGGCTATGAAACAAGTGCTTATGAAACAACAGCAGAGCTTTTGTCGGCTAAAAAGGAAGCCGCACGCTGCTGTGAGGCGGGGTTTGATTTAATTGTCGCAGCCGGCGGGGATGGGACGGTGCACGAAGTCATTAATGGCATTAGTGAAAAAGAACACCGGCCAACGGTTGCAGTTATTCCAGCCGGTACGACCAATGATTATGCACGGGTTTTGCAAATTCCACGGGATAACTTAGTCGAAGCGGCAAAACTGATTGAAAAAGAAGAATCTATTTTTATGGATATTGGTAAAGTGATTGTGGACAGTGAGCATAAATATTTTGTCAATATTGCCGCTTTGGGAAACCTGGCTGAAATCACGTTTGAGGTCACGCCCCAATTAAAAACATTGTTTGGCTATTTAGCCTACGTGATAAAAGGGGCTGAATTGCTACCGCAAGTCCGCTCTGTGCCCGTTCATATTCAATATGACGGTGGCGAGTACGAAGGTGGCGCATCGCTCGTTTTTATCGCCTTAACCAGTACGGTAGGCGGCTTTAATAAGATTGTTCCAGACAAAGTATTAGGGGACGGCAACTTTTCTTTAATCATTGTAAAAACCGGCAGCGTCTTTGAATTGATGCAGGTGGCACGAAAGTTGCTGACGGACGGTACCCATTTAAACAGCCCGAACGTGATTCATAAGCAGACGGATACAGTCGACATTAAAGTACTCGATGATTCACAGTTGATGATTAATTTGGATGGAGAATATGGTGGCGATGCGCCTGTGCGCTTTGAAAATCTAAACCATCATATTGAAGTTATCGCGAATCATTCACCAATGGAAGTTGAAGTGGAAGATATTTCAGCTGAAGAAAGAGAAAAGCTGGAATCGATCTTCTCGGGTGAAATGAAAACAATGGATGAGTATTTAGGGAACAAACACACAAATGAAGCGGAATAAAAGAGAGAAGGTACGATTTGTTCGTGCCTTTTCTTTTTCTGAATAAATGAGGGGAAAATGGATGAGTAAACAAGAAGCACCAATCAAAAAAGACCAAATAGTAGAAGTAGAAATTACGGATTTGTCTCACCAAGGACTAGGTGTCGCTCATGTCGATCGTTTTCCGGTGATGGTTGAAAATGCTCTGCCCGGGGAGCAGGTACAAATCAAAATTCAGCATGTCGGGAAGCGGATGGCCTATGGAGAAGTGCTGGAGTGGTTTTCTAAAAGTCCACACCGAGTGGAGAGTGTAGATGCTGTTCATTTACAGAGTGGAACGATGCCCCTGCAGCATCTAGCCTATTTTGAACAATTAAGGTTTAAACAAAAGCAAGTAAAAAAATTACTGACGAAAATTGGCGGTTTAAAAGAGGTGCCAGTCTATGAGACCATTGGGATGGATGAACCTTTCGGCTACCGTAACAAAGCGCAAATTCCAGTGCGTGAAATAGCTGGTGAACTGACTACAGGCTTTTATAAAAAAGGTTCGCATGATTTGATCCCAATGGAAGATTTTGTGATTCAACATCCAAGAATCGATCAAGCGATTGTTATTGTACGAGACATCTTAAAAAAGTACGGACTGACTCCTTACAATGAAGAGGCGCATACTGGAGATATTCGGCATATTATTGTCCGTCGGGGGCACATCACAAAAGAGTTGATGATTGTGCTGGTCACTCGTTCCTTTGCTTTGCCTCATGCGCAAGCAATTGTTTCAGAAATCAGTCAGCATTTACCTGAAGTGGTAAGCGTGGTGCAAAATATCAATTCAGAGAAAACCAATGTCATTTTAGGTAAACAGGCGATGGTACGCTTTGGCCAAGACTATTATACGGATGAGTTAATGGGTCATACTTTCAAAATCTCCCATCAGTCCTTTTACCAAGTAAACAGTGAGCAAACCGAGAAACTGTACGCAGTAGCGGTTGACTATGCTGAGTTGTCGGGACATGAGACAGTGGTAGATGCTTATTCTGGCATCGGCACGATGACCTTGGCGTTAGCCGAAAAGGCTAAAGAAGTTTACGGGGTTGAAATTGTTCCGCAAGCCATTGAAAATGCTAAAATGAATGCGAAAGACAACGGTATAGAAAATGTCACTTTCGAAGTGGGAGATGCAGGGGAATGGCTGGTCAAGAAAGCAAAAGCAGGCCTTGACGTTGATGTGGTCGTTGTCGACCCGCCTCGAAAAGGATTATCTAAAGCTTTTATCGATTCGGTAGTAAAGATGCAGCCTGAGCGGATGGTGTATATCAGCTGCAATCCCAGCACTTTAGCCCGAGATTTGAAAAGGTTGAATGAGGGTGGCTATACGGTTGAAAAAGTTCAGCCGGTCGATATGTTCCCGCAGACGTATCATATAGAAAGTGTTACGCTATTGACAAGAAGCGAAGCGACGAAATAAGTAGGACAACTAGCTTTATCATTAAACTTTTTGTGATGCTTAGTTGCTAAGTCCTTGCGGCCATAAAAATAAGGTTTTATGACCGCTGGAGAGCTCTATCGGTCACGAAATGAGATTTTGGTGGCCGCAGGAAAACTTACATTGCTTGCTTTTGAGATAAGGATCTTATTTACGAAGAAAAAAGAGAAATGCTGCGAAATCTGAATGATTTTGCGGCATATTTTTTGCTTCTAAACTTTTTTTGATAAAAATACATTTTATTCCCGCAAGAGCGGTCTCAAAGGAAGAAAATAGTCTAGGATACAGCCAGCATCCATTCTTCATCCTTGAATAGCACTTTCTAGTGACTATTCAACGCTTTTTTAAATGAACAAAATACGTCTGATGAAATTTGTGCACGTGTGAATTAAACTTGATTACTGTCACGATAAGTGTTATACTAGTTTAGTAAGAGAAATTATTACAATGTTGTGTTTTATTCACAAATAAATAGAGAGGATGATGAGTTATTTGAAGAAGAAAATCAGCAGTACACATCTCGGTTATCTCTTCATATTTCTAGCAGGAGCTGGATGGGGTACTGGAGGAATTTGGATTACCCAGATGGGGAAATTAGGTGCTTCGTCTTTAATGACAGGTTTTACAGGTCATTTATTTGCTTTACCCATGTTAGCCATCGCTATTTTAGCTACGCTAGGTACGGATGGATTTAAGATTTCTAAACGAGGCCTTTTATTTTCAATCATCATGGGTGTGGTTACCAAAGGATTTTTCAAAATGGCTTATGATACGACGATAGCGACGGTGGGTGTCTCAACAGGTGCTGTCCTTTTATACACGGCTCCAGTTTTTGTAGCTATATTGTCTATG